>RFZT01000085.1 GCA_009920585.1 bacterium | reverse complement strand
TTGCGGGCCTGCTCGACGCTCGGGGTGCCGAGGCTCAGTCGCACCCGGCGCTTGGTGTAGTCCGCCAGGTGGACGGTGTAGTGGCACCACCAGGTGCCGTGGTTGTTCCAGAGGTGGTGGTCTGGATTGTGCGCGAGAACGCGGATGGATGGTGTTTCGAGTGTGTTCATGGTGTGTCTCCTTTTGGGTTTCTCACCAGGAATCTCGGGCAATAAAAAACCGCCGGCCTGTATCAGGATCGGCGGTCAATAAAGTCCGAGGAGATTTTGTTGTTCGGGCTCGTCGCCCGCACATCGCTTAGCGTTTCCGCATTTGCAAACCACCGTGGGATTTTCTCCTTCCCCGGTTGGCATCCTGACCCGTCTAACGCGGCCACAGGAATTCCTGATGTACTAACTTTTATACTAGAAAACGGGAACGAATCCAAGCCTGAAATGTGTCATAAAATCCACCCAGTCTGGATCAGCATCCAGCGACTTGATCCGCTGAGGTCATTAAAGTCGGAGGTGCCACTCCGAAGAAAAAATCGATGCAGAGATTCAAAGAGCCGCTATGATTTTGGGGCTCTTGGCTTCATAGATTCCGTGAGAAATAAGTGGTGGCATTTGGGTGAATTTTGTTAAACTAAAGTTGTATGACCCCAAAACCTGTGAAAACAGCCTCCAATATCACAATCAAGGAGTCCAAAATTTTTAATAATCCCAGCGCATCTCAAACTGAAGGGGATTTGTATAAAACTCTGTCTGATAAAATCGACGAATACATTCTGAAGTTGGGGTATTCGAATTCGCAGACACTCGGAATCATCGTTCAGATTCTCACTCAGGGCAAGGTGAGGGTTGATTTTCGAAATTATACCGAGAGGTTGCAACTTTTCGAAGATGGAGAATTGTTTACCCGAACGGAGGCGGTCGATATTTTTGACAAACATATCATCAATATGAAAAAGCCTGCCGCAGCGGAGTCTTCTGCGTCGAATATGACGCAGAGAATCGTGATTCAGCCCCCCCGCGCACACAGGCCTGGGCATTAGCCCTGTGGATTGAAGCCAATCGAGGGGTGGATGAAGCTTGGAAAGAATGAACGACGCTATCGGAATCGTGTGAATGGCATCGGGCAGGGCGAAAGAGGCCCTAATCGCGTAAAATAGTTCGTTGATTTAATGGGGCATTTGCTATCTTGAAATCGTATGTCAAGTAAGGCTGCCCCCCGGACGTCTGAGATCACTATCAAAGAAACCAAACTCGAAAATGAGGGAGGGGCCATGCAAGCCAGAGATAGTCTGTATAAGCCGCTGTCGGTAAAAGTTGACGAATACATGCTGAAGCTCGGGTATTCCAATTCTCAAGCGCTTGGCATCGTTGTTCAAATCCTCACCCAAGGCAAAGTGCGGGTGGACTTCCGTGATTTTAATGAGCGGTTAGAGTTGGTGAATGAGAGCGATCGATGCGATCTAGCCCAAGCGGCGGCTTTATTTGAAGAGCATCTCCTCTCAATGCAATCCGGCGAAGAACTCGATGACGAACAGAATCCCACTCAAAGGGTGATTGTTCAGACGCCTCGTGTCGCTACTTCGTAGTAACGCTGCACGGCGGTTCTCGCTATGGAGTCTTCGGGAGAGTTTTACTCTAATGTGTCGTTGCTCTCGATAGGCCCGTGGAGCGTTTCTAAAGCAAATTGGGCGGCCTTGGAGTGCAATCGGTCGATGTCAAAGATTTGGCGGGGGGCTCCATCGCGGTGGGTTATGGAAATGCGATCTGCCATGAACCCTGGATGAGAGGTGACCGTGGCATTACGGCAGTCGATTGTAGCAAAGGTAGATCCTCGCCATGTGCGACCGATGAATTGGATTTCCAGCGAGTCCCCGTCGAGTCGAACGAGCCAGCCGTGGATATTCGGCGGCAATAAAGTTCCTTTTCCAGTCACGCAAGGCAGGGCCCAATCGACGGTGTTTTTGTTGCTATGGGATCTTCTTAAAAGCGTGTCCCATCGCGCGGGCAGGGCGGTTTCCGGTGCGTCAGGTTTTTTATCATCGGCTGGGCACTTGAGCTTGCGCCAAGCAAACCAGAGGTGCCTGCGAATGCTTCGCAGAAGCACGGGCAGAATGGCGATGATAGCGATGAACACGACCGTTGCGATTCCCAGAGCGACAAGCGGACTCCAAGCAATCAAGCTCAGGCCGCCCAGCACGATCCCGTCTTCAGCGAGGCTCAGGCCGATATTGGTGAACGGTTCCGGCGAGGTATTTGCGACAAGGCGGGTGCCGGCTTTGGCGAGGTGGGAGGAAAGGGCCATGCTGCCGGCAAGAAGGGCGGCTGTAACCTCAAAAACGGGGTTAACCTCACCCATCGCGGCCACGGCAAGGGCCGCCGCTCCCAGCGGTCGAATGAACGTGTGCACCGAGTCCCAAGCGGTATCGATCCAAGGGATCTTGTCGGCAAAAAACTCAAACAAATACAAAATCCCAGCCAAGACGATGACGATCGGGTGAGCGAGTACTTCCAGGCCATGCAAGGGGGCAGGGAGGGAAATCCAATCGAATCGCAACGCAAGACCGCTCACAAAAACGGTGAGATATAAATTCAGCCCCGCCAAGCTTCCCAAGCTGAGGGCTACGGCAAGCGTTTTGAGAATTTCCATAACAAGAATGGCGAGGATCTATCCGCTATGAATTGCCGGATGGGGTGCATCGACTCAGAAAGAAGGGAGTTTTCGGCCGGTCAGTTTTTCGAAGGCTTCGATGTATTTTTGAGAGGTTTTTTCGGCCACGTCGATGGGCAGTTCAGGAGCGGGTGGAGTTTTATCCCACTCGAGGGTTTCGAGGTAGTCGCGGACAAATTGCTTGTCGAAGCTGGGGGGATTTGTGCCTGCGACCCATGAGTTCGCTGGCCAGAAACGGGAAGAGTCGGGCGTGAGGCACTCGTCGATGAGGATCACGCGGTCATCAGCAATGCCGAATTCAAACTTGGTGTCCGCGATCAAAATGCCCGCTTGTGCGGCGTGGGAGCAACCGTGCTCGTAGAGATCGATGGTCTGGTCGCGCACTTGAGTGGCGAGTTCATCGCCCAAGATAGCACGGCATTGTTTCCAGGTGATGTTTTCATCATGACCCGTCTCCGCCTTTGTTGATGGGGTGAAGAGGGTGTTGGGAAGCTTTGCGGATTGGCGTAAATCTGTCGGCACTTCATGGCCTCCGACTGTTCCCGAGGCCTGATATTCCTTCCATCCAGACCCTGCAACGTAGCCGCGCGCGACACACTCCACAGGGAGAGGCTTGGCTTTGCGAACCAGCATGGATCGGCCTGAGAGTTGGGCCTCAAACGGATGAAGGACGGACGGGAAGGCCTCGAATCTCGCGGTGATGAAGTGATTTGGAATAAAGTCGAGAACGTCATACCAGAATACCGACATCTGTGTGAGGACCTCGCCTTTCCTGGGGATCGCTGTTGGCAGGATGCAGTCGAAGGCCGAAATGCGGTCGGTAGCTACAATGAGGAGGCAGTCGCCGAGATCAAAAACCTCACGGACTTTTCCACTGCGGAGTTTTTTGATGCCGGGAAGATCACATTCAAGAAGGGTCATAAAAATAGGTGGTTAGTGTTGAATCGAGGTTTTGTGAGTTTATTAGGGTTCCGGATTGGCTTTGATGAAATTCTGGAACCAAACGCCCGAGGGGCCAATCTCGAGTTGCATGTTTTTTTTGTTAAGGTAGGTGAGTCCGAAATTCGCAGCGTAGCCTTCCGCCCACTCGTAGTTGTCGATCAGAGTCCATGGGAAGTAGCCTCGGATGTCGACGCCGTCCTCCATGGCCCGGCGCATCTGATTCACATGCTCGCGGAAGTAGCGGATTTTTTTCTGTTCGCTTTGGGTGCCGATGCCGTTTTCGGAAATGACGATGGGCTTAGCATAGCGGCGGTGGACATCGACAAGCACGCTGTGGAGGCCTTCGGGATCGATGAGCCATCCGTTCTGAGTGTAGTTGGAACTTTGCTCTCCTTTCGGACGCAGGATGAAGCGCCGAGCGGATGCGACTTGCGAGTAGTAGTAATTCACGCCGATCAGGTCGACTGTATCTGCGACGCGGTCAAGGTGGTCAAAGTTCTGCCTCTGCATCATATTATAAACGCAGGCGGTCGGATCTTGGAGGTAGCTCCGCTTCCACTTGGGTAGAGAGTAGATGCCCATGACGAGTGCGCGGGGATCGTTTTTGTGAATGATTGCGGCCGCCTCGCGGAACATGGCCACGCTCACGTTGGTCGCCTTTTTCAGAGAGCCTGGGGTGGCCAGCAGTCCAGGAGGCCAGTGCCCTCCAAAATAGCCTATGTAGAGATCGCCATTGGGTTCGTTCTGCGGCACCCACACATCTACGTAGGGAGAGAGGGCTGATACCATTTTTGTGACGTAATCTTTCCAGTGAGCTTCGATGTCGGGGTGTAGAAAATTCGAGGCGGCCTTGTGCTTGGGATCGTAAACCCAGGACGGGAATGTGAAGTGCCACAGAGTGACGACGGGATTGATGCCGGCGGCCTTGAGTTTGCGCGCCATTTCGACGTATTGGCGAATGGCTTTTTCATTAAACTCTCCCGGTTTGGGTTCAACCCGCCCCCATTCAATCCCGAAGCGGTAGTGGTTCACTCCGATCTTTCTCAGGGCAGCTAAATCCTTGTTGAAATGCGTCCATGAGAATGTGGCCTCGTCACCCCGAGGCGGTATGTGGCCCTCTTCAGCAAAAATATCCCAATCCGTCTTGAAGTATTCTGGAGAATCCTTCGGAACCCCACGATCCTCGTTTTGAAAGCTAGCGGTAGAGGTTCCCCACCAGAATGGTCCAGTGTGGATCGTGCGTTGGGCTGAAGGTTGCCGGTAGGCTTTGGGTGGCATCACGCACCCTGATAGGAAAACGAGTGCGATCAGATTCGTGCGAATCAGGTTGAGTGACATGTCATCAGCCTTATAGATTCTGTGCATGTTGCCTTCAACGTCGAAATGGATCGTTCTTTTTTTATTAGGAATATCAGTTCCGGTTTTTGCGAAGCAGGATGCTTACGCGGAACCCGACAGTATTGTCCTTAAAAGTGGTAATGTCGCTCGGGGAGTGATCATCAGAAATACTTCAACGGCTGTTTTGATTCAAGAGAGGTATGGAGAGAATGAGTATCCCAAATCGGAGATCGTCCGAATCCATGATGGGGCTGATGTAGGATTGGAATTCACCGAAGTGTCTCGAGCGGGGGATCTCCCTTCATGGCGAGTGATGGTGAATGATATACGCAATAATGATGCCATCAAATCCCTAGAGCAGATACCCGCCACCTACATAGATAACGGTATCTATAAAAATGTACCCTATATGTCATTTCGCATTAATAAATTCATTGAGATGAATGTTTATGGCGATCCAGATGAGCCTGCCGCCATCGAGTTCGGCATCTATGGAAAATCTTCGGACAACGAAAAATTGCGCCGCACGTTGCGTAGTTTCATGGCAGGATTTTTAAGTTCCCGCACCGAGGTAGCTGCGATCTATGCGATCCCCTTCGAGGGCGGTGAGAAAAATGTCGGAAAGATTAGCATGAAAATCACTCCTGAAACCGCTCCCGACGCTTATGGAGCGTGGTGGATCTGCATCTACAATCCAAAGACTCTTCATTCTGCAAGACTGTCCGAATCGAAATACAAGTCGCTTACGAAACCATTCGATCAGGTTGTTAATAAATCCGGTCGCGTGCGAAATAAATACTGGCCTGAAAACGATCTGAACCTATCTGTGAAAGTGCGCAAACTTGGTGAAAAGGCTCCGGTTTTTATGCGAGGTTTTTATCGGGACGCGCAGGGCGATTTCCGGCTTCTTTCGGAAAAAACCAAGGCAACCAAATTTTAGGAAAAAGCTTCGCGAATTTTTATAATTTGGTGCATGACATAAAAGTGGGTGTTTAGGCGGCGTCTTCCCAGAAGTCTTCGAAGCGAGTGGATATCTGACAGCGCCGAGAAGCGAGAATGACGTTGGCTCCGCGCAAGCTCCAAAACATGCCCGATCGCTTGAGGCGCTCTGCGATGAGAGTGCGGCAACCGGCCTCGACAACGTTTTCTTCGAAGTAACCCAAGTCTTTGCGCGGTATATCGGCATGAGCGTTGTCGAGGGAAATAGCTTCGATACGGGTGTTTGACTGATCGAGGATGTTCTCGACTCGACCCATGTCCAGCAGGTCGCCAGTTTTCACGAACTCGTACTCGCTCGAGTTATTCCAAGGTACCGTCTCAAAGTAGATGTGAACGCCCCCACGAATCTTGCGAATAATTACGGAATCTAGGTCTGGAGCTCTCTTCCAATCATAATCCATCGACAGTCGCGTGTTTGAATCGAAGTTGTAAAGATCAGCCTGTTTCTCAAAAAGAGCGAAGCGTACAGATAAACGGGATCGGAATCTTGACTTGAGCTGAAAAGCATTCATTTAACGAAGATTGACATTGTCACATTATGAAGACGTTTGTGGATATGCTAAGGCATACATTGGGTAACTTTCTCGATTCATGAGAAAATCAAGAAAACCCTTCAAGTTCGTAACCAGACTCATAGATAGGTTTCGTGATTCTTGCGTTAATTCCCGAGAGTTTTCCATTTCCTTTGGGCTGCACGCTATTTTTGTCGCGCTTTTTGGGACTATGATTCTCTTTCACGTGGGGGAAGGGGCGTCGAGGTTCGAAAGCGGGGCCGATGGGTTTCTGGGAAGCTCAGGGGAGTCGGGTCCTCCGCAGCAAAACACCACAGATTTGCCTCCCTTGGAGAATGTTGCCGTCATGGCGGCGCCGGTGAATAATTTTAAGGCGATCACCACGATGGCGATCTCGCCTGTGAGTTTCAATATGGAGCAAATGTTTACTTCAACCCATACGAGAGAGAGTGGAGGTAAGGCGGGCGGTTGGGGAAAATCTTCTGCGGTGAAGGGGGCGTGGGGCAATGGCTTTGGAACTAAGAGTAAGGATGATCTGATGTTGGTGGGTACGTTTTTTGATTTGAAGCAAACCCAAACAGGAAAGCCGCTTCCAACAACTCATGCGGATTGGGTTAAGGTGATCGATGGTTTTGTGAAAAGCGGGATGAATCACGCTGTTTGTGCCAAGTATTTTCATGCGGGCCCGATATACACGTCGCATTTTTGCATTCCAGTGCAGAGCGCCATTGAGGGGCCGGCTCACTTCGGTTTGCAGGGCATGGTGAAGCCTACAAAGTGGTTTATCCATTACCGTGGCGGTTTTTCTCCGCCGCGCACTGGGCTCTATCGGTTTTGGGGGCGCGGTGATGATGTGCTCATGGTCTTTGTAAATAGGGCTCGGGTTTTATTGGTGGGGGAGCAGTATGTCTATCATTTTATCAATCCGCCAACGTGGACCTTGGGTAGGGTGCCTTACCCTGGATCGTGGGTGATGCTGAGCCAAGGGGTCACCTACCGACTCGACGTGATTATGGGGGAGTGCCCCGGTGGGTTGTTTGAGTCCCAGCTACTGATTGAAGAAAAATCTACAAATAAAATCGGCGCAGATAATCGATACCATCCGCTTCCAGTTTTCAGTACCTTACCCATTGAAGGAAAGCCGCCGCGCAGCCAGCACTACGAAGTGGAAAACGAGCCATTGGTGATGAGCCCGCTCAAGAGTGTTCTCGATCTACGTGATCAGTGATCTGCTTATATGGGGCGTTCAGAGTGAGGAAGCCCGACCTTTTTACTTCACGTCAGGGTGTCAGGATTACTTGCTGCCGGGCTTGATGGCGGTCGAGCCGATGAGATCGGGCGGGAGGTTGTCGGGGGAGAAGGTTTCGACGTTCATTTTCACAAGAGAAACAAACGGACATCCGAAATCCGGTAAATTTCCGCCACTGCGATCGACGATGCTGCCTGCCGCGAGGACGATGCCGCCGTGATCACGAATGATCTGGATGGTCTCTTGCACTCGGCCGCCACGGGTCACGACATCTTCGGCAACGACAAATTGCTCGCCGGGTTGGATGTGAAATCCTCTGCGGAGGACGAGACCTCCGTCGCCGTCCTTCTCCACAAAGATGTGTTTTTTACCAAGGTGACGAGCCACTTCCTGTCCGACGATGATGCCGCCGACGGCGGGCGAAACGACGGTGGCAGCGGGGTAGGGACGAAGTTGATCGGCGAGGAGTCCGCAAACTTCGGAGGCGATTGCCGCATCCTGCAATAACAGGGCGCATTGGAAAAACTCACGACTGTGCAATCCGCTTCGAAGCAGAAAGTGTCCGCGAAGAAGAGCGCCGGTTTGGTGAAAATATTCGAGGACCTTGTTCATAGTGGCGTTCGCTCTAAATCGAATTACTTGCGGTTATCTTGCACCCACTTAAGGAAAGCCTCGGGGGTATCACCATTGTAGCCGACTTTGCGGATGACTTCCTCTCCAGTACTGGAGAGCAGGATGATGGTGGGAAATCCTTGGACTTGGTATTTTTTGGCGAGGGCTTCGTTGGCGGCTTTGAGCTCGGCGGCTTGTTCCTTATTGCGAGGGAAGTCCAACTTTACGAGCACGAGATTTTCTTTCGCAAAATCCTCAAATGTGGGCTGCTCAAAAACAGTTTTGGTGAGTTTCATGCAGGGAGGGCACCAGTCGGAGCCCGTGAACTCGAGGAGGATCGGCTTTTTGCTCGAGGCGGCTTGCGTGAGGGCGGCGGGGTAATCCGTGCCCCAGATTTCGGAGGCATGGAGGCTGATCGTGGCAAGAAAGAGGCAGAGTAAAAGACGTTTCATAAATGAGAGCATGATCTCATCCGAGGGGATTTCAATGAGAAAACCGAAGCCCGACAATGGATTCAATGTCCATTACCCATCAAGTAGCGGTGTATGACGGATTCGATGAGGCGAAGGATATGTGTGATCATTTCGCCAGCAAC
>RFZT01000084.1 GCA_009920585.1 bacterium | reverse complement strand
TTTCTGATAAGTGGAAATCTCTGCGCCGGTCACACCAAGAAGAGGTCTGTGGATTTTCAACCGACCTAAACTGGAAACCGGCTTCATACCTCCCAATCCGGCAGCACCGCTCCCACGGAGAAAATTAAAAAGACACGTTTCCACCTGATCATCGGCATGGTGGGCCAGCACGATCGATGTGCAACGATGCAGGCCTGCGCACTCTGCGAAAAAGGCACGTCGCAAATCGCGCGCAGCGAGTTCGATCGATTTTTTTTCCGCTTGGGCATAATCTGCGGTTCGAGCACGGGCCTGCTCGATCTCCAATCCCATGCGATGGGCCGTTCGCTTGACCAGCCGCGCATCGAGCATGGAACTTGACCCGCGAAGCCCGTGATCCAAGTGACAGACGACCATTTTTTGGAAACCCAACGCATGCAGGGCATGCAAAAGGACCATCGAATCGCGACCGCCGGATACCCAAAGCGACTAGCAAGGGATCGACCGACTTACTTGGAGATTTTTTCGGCACCGAAATACGAGTGAAGTGCCGGAGGCAGGTTGACCGAGCCATCAGGCTGCTGGCCGCTCTCGAGGATCGCCACGTAGAGTCGGGCTAGAGCTGTTCCAGAACCATTAAGGGTATGGCAGAATCGGTTTTTCCCATCCTCCGCCTTGTAACGAAGATTCATCCGGCGGGATTGGAAATCCTCGAAGTTCGTGCAACTCGAAACCTCCAAATACGCATTCTGCCCGGCGGCCCAGACCTCGATATCGTAGGTTTTGGCGGCTCCAAATCCCATGTCGCCCGTACAAAGCTCGATGACACGGTAATGTAGGCCGAGAATCTGGAGAACCCTTTCGGCATTCTGAGTCAGGGATTCGAGTTCGGCACGCGAATCCTCCGGCGCACAGATTTTAACCAACTCGACTTTGTCGAATTGATGCATGCGGATGAGGCCGCGAGTTTCGCGCCCGGCTGATCCCGCCTCACGACGGAAGCAGGGCGTGTAGGCGGCATATTTGATTGGGAACTGGGATGCAGAAACAATCTCCTCACGATGAAGATTCGTCACCGGCACCTCGGCCGTCGGCACAAGGAAAAGCCCACCGCCGTCGACTCCATACATATCCTCCTCAAATTTCGGCAACTGACCGGTCCCGACCATGCATTCCCGCTTCACGAGGAAAGGCGGGCTTACTTCGGTGTAGCCGTGCTCGCGAGTATGAAGATCGAGAAGGAAATTTAAAATGGCCCTTTCCAAGCGCGCTCCCGCTCCGGTGTAAACGGCAAATCCACTCCCACTGATTTTGGCTCCGCGGTCAGGA
Organism: bacterium; assembly: GCA_009920585.1. Taxonomy (GTDB): domain Bacteria; phylum Verrucomicrobiota; class Verrucomicrobiia; order Chthoniobacterales; family Terrimicrobiaceae; genus UBA967. The sequence continues at coordinate 7,721 of RFZT01000084.1, read as the reverse complement.
TCAATGAGCCCGAGCGACTCGGCGATGGCCACGTGATCCCTCGCATTTTCAATCACTGGCTTTTCGCCGAACTCGCGAACAAGCGGATTATCGGCAGCCTCGCGCCCCACTGGCACCTCGGCTTGCGGAAGATTCGGGAGGATCAAAAGCAGATCTGTTTGCTCTTTTGTAAGGGCATCCGTTTCGAGCGTGAGTTCCTGCATCGTAGCGGCATGGGATTTCACCTCCTCTTCGAGTGCGGCGGTATCCTGCTTTTGGGAGCGGAGTTTACCGATTTCTTTGCTCAGGCGGTTCCTCTCACCTTGCAATGTTTGAAGCCGCGTCTCGGCGGCACGACGGCGTACGTCTATGGCCAGAATGGCATCTATGGTTTCAGAATGCCCGTCCGCACGGGTGGCGAGTCGGGATTTAGCGAGGTCGGGTTGTTCCCTTAAAAATCGAATATCAAGCATGAGTTGGACAGAATGAATAAAATAGTCAGAATGCAGGAAGCAAATTTACGAACAGATGTCAGCGCAATTCCGCGATTACTATCAAACATTAGGAGTTTCCAAAACCGCCACACCAGCGGAAATCAAAACCGCTTTTCGCAAGCTGGCCCGCCAATTTCACCCGGATACGGCCAAAGATAAAAAGGCCGCAGAGGAGAAATTCAAGGAAATCAACGAGGCCTACGAGGTGCTTGGTGATGCCGAGAAACGCAAACGCTACGATGAATACGGCCAAAACTGGCAACATGGCTCGCAGCCCGGCGGCGGGTTCCGTGGCGGGGCGCGCGGTCCAGGCGGCGGGTTCCGACAAGCCCCACGCTCGGCAGGTTCCGACGAGGACTTCGAATTCGGCGGCACGGGATTCAGCGATTTTTTTGAACAGATGTTTGCGGGGAGGCGTGGATCGCGATCGGGCTTCGAGGAGGCTCCGCAGCGCGGCCAAGATGCCGAAGCCGATATTCTTGTGACCTTGGAAGAGGCGCTTAATGGATCGACTCGCCAGATTTCTTTCCGCCGCGGATCTTCAAAAAAACTGGAGACCTTCACCGTTAAAATCCCGAAGGGCATCCGCGAGGCGCAACGTATTCGCCTCGTAGGCCAAGGTGGCACTGGGGCTTCCGGCGGTGGCTCAGGCGATCTCTATCTGCGAGTCAAATACCAGCGTCACCCGGATTTTGAAATCGACGGGGCCGATCTCCACTTTGAACTCGAGATTCCGGCTTGGGACGCGGTTCTGGGCAGCAATGTCACCGTCCCCACGCTCGGCGGCAAAGCAAAGTTGAAGATCCCTGCAGGCACCCAGTCTGGCAAAAAGTTTCGTCTTCCTGGCATGGGCTTACCGATAGGTGACGCCAAGCGTGGCGACTTCTATGCCATTGTGAGCATCACGATCCCAACGGCCCCCAGCACCAAAGAAAAAGCCATCTGGGAACAGTTGGCCGAACTCCACCGAGATTAGTTTTCTGATCGAGGATGGGCTGACAAATAGGCCGCCTTCAATCGTTCTATCGTGACGTGGGTGTAAATCTGCGTGGTGGAAAGACTGGCATGCCCAAGCAGCGTTTGCACGCTTCGCAAGTCCGCACCGTTGTCCAAGAGATGCGTTGCAAAACTGTGACGCAATTTGTGTGGCGAGAGATCCGCGGACAACCCGGCTTGCAGGAGCCTCAGTTTCAGCAGGGAATTGACGGCGCGGGAAGTAATCCGGCGACGCGATTTATTAAGAAAGAGCGGTCCACTAAGAATACGCGCGGCCTGACGGTATTTTGAAATGGCCTCCAGAGCTGGCCCGCCGACCGGACACACCCTTTGGCGCGCTCCCTTGCCCATCACACGCGCCGTCTCGCTGATTGGATCCACATCCCCGACATCCAAACCGACTAGCTCCGAGAGACGCATGCCAGTGGAATAAAAAAGTTCGATGATCGCCATGTCACGAGCCGCCATCCAAACCGGCGCTTGCTTGGTTTTCTCATGCTTGGCGGGGGCCTCGACAAGATTTGTGACCTGTGACGTTGTTAAAAAGCGAGGGAGTTGTTTTTCTTTTTTGGGCAACAAAACATCCACTAGAACGTTCCGCGCAACCACCCGACGCAGGAGCAGAAAGGCATGAAAAGCCCGCAGCGAGGCGAATCTCAACCTCACGCTCGCGCGGGCCATTCCGCGCTTCATCAATTCCAGCATCCATGCACGGTAATCGTCCGCAGAAACTTCAGTCCATGCGGACGTAGGGCGGAAAGCACGGAAGGCCTCTATCGAGGTCCTGTAAGCCGAAATGGTATGAGGGGAAACATTCTTTTCCGCCTCGAGATAGCGCAGGAATTCCTCCTTGTGACGATCCGGGCGAACTGGACCGCTGGCTTGCAGTTTTTTGGAATTAGCGCGTTTCAGAATTTTTCTGACTGCAGAAGGATCGTTGACGTTTGCGGGCGACCGCCGCCGGGGCCTGTTGTGAGGATCGGAACCTCCCTGCGATCTGGCCCGAGCACGATCTGGTGCTCGAATGATCCGTCGGCTCGCACGGGAACTTGGCATCCATCAATTTGAATACTCGCCTGCGGATGCGTCCTTCCACTCAAGCTGATCTGAGTTTCGCCGCTGAACTCGTTTGGAACGGCATTCGAAAATGATGAGGAATTCTCCGAGGCACCCCAACTGCTCGAAGCGTTCTCCCAACTTGAAGTCAATTGCTCCAGGCTGGATAAGCCAGCTTCTGACCAGCTTGATAGAACCGCATTGCTCCAAGAGGCACTGGTAGATTCCAGCCAACTGCTAAGCGTGTTCCAAGATGCCGATAATCCCGATGCGCTCGTCTCCATCCCCGAATTCCAAGAACTTGAAACCGGTCCAGATGCGAAAGTCTCCACAGCTGAACTCCAGCTACTTTCGGCCGCTGCACCCCAACTGCTTTCGACTGCACCACTCCAACTCCCCTGCGCTGCTGCTCCCCAGCTACCTTCAGCCGCACCGCTCCAGCTACCCTGAGACGCCGCTCCAAAACTACTTTGTGCAGCACCGCTCCAACTGCCTTGTGCTGCGCCACTCCAGCTCGATAATGCCGCAGCGACCCAACTGGTGAGGCCAAATGACATGCGCTCAACCAATCCAGCGGAGCTCACATTCGAGGAGGAGGATGTGAGTTCCTGTTTGAGTTGCGAAAACGCGCTAAAGAGACTGCTTTCTGCCTGTCCGAGTTGCAATCGGGCGATGGTCTCGGGCAGTTCTCCTGATCCAAGACGTTCGTTGAGAATGTGGTGTATAGCGGCATGTAGGTCCTCGGAACTCATCGACACACTGGAAAGGTTTTCCATAAATGCACTCCCGAGAAGAGCCGTCAAAATGCCTCGCTCCTTTTCCTCCAGCGGGAATGCCACCTTTGCCTGCTGAGGCTGAACGCCACCGGAGTGGAGGTGGCCAGCTCCCGCCTTGTTTTCCCTATAAAACGAACGCTCGATGCTCTGCACGAGTTTGTGGAAACTGAGATGGAGAGGGATCGTGGCGAAATCAAACTGGTTCGATTCCGAAATCCTGTTGCGCGGGGTAGCCACGATGCCCGAGCGGCCAATGACATTCCATTGCTTCGAACGATAGAACCCGATCTCCACGGCATAACTCTCCCCCGCGGACTTAACGGGAATATACCAATTCCGCGTTTCAAACGGGACTTCGATTTCCTGCTCGATCATTCCTCCTCCTGATTCGACTCGGAGATGGCAGGGCCCACCGGGATGCCGTGAAATATCGATATCCCAATAGGTAAAGAGCCAGTGTGGATCCTGCGCCACCAAGAAAATCGAATTATCGCCATAGCTGCGCGGGAGAGCGCCAAGATCATCAATCGAAATTGAAGGCTCAGCGGCTTTTTTAGTGGAAGGCTTCACTGTGGTTCCCATTCTCTTTCCATCGATCTCCATTTCAGAGGAGGCAGCGACAACGGATTCACTAAAGAGATTTTCTTTTGAAGCGCGCGAAGCCGAAGATGTTTTCTTCTTAGCGGATGCTGGGGACGCCATCTTTGCCGTCGAGCTGGGTGTTGCTGCTTGACGAACTGGCTTGGGCTTTTTGCCCGGCGTTTCTTTTTTGCTGATCATAGTTTGGCCTCCGTTAAGAATGTGGTCCTTCTCTTAATGACGATCTCTGGGGTATGCAAGTCCGATATCCAGCGTAACAGGGTATATTGTGGTGGGTCTTTTCCCACCTTGCAAGACTTAAGCAACTCCCTTTTTCTTAAATACAAATAGAAACCCGAACCTCATACGTTCGGGAGTAAAAAAGAAGAAGCCGGATGCCGACATGCGTCGACCATCCGGCCTCCAACCTACCCATGAAAGAAATCGTAAAAACTAAGCTGGCGAATCGGCTTTGGAGCGTTCTTTTTTGCTCAATGCGCGGCGTAGCTTTCGGAGTGCAATGTTTTGGAGTTGGCGAATGCGCTCACGCGTCACCCCAAACTTAACACCGACCTCCTCGAGTGTCTTGCTCTTTTGACCATCAAGCCCGAATCGAGAATTGATAATTTTGCGCTCACGGTCGTCCAAGACATCGAGCAAGTCGCCCACTTCATCGCGAAGATCTTTGTCGCGAAGGATTTCATAAGGATCAAAAGCTTGATCGTCGCCAATGATGTCTCCCAAAGCGGTCGAGTCGTCATCACTGATGGGCTGGTCCAACGAGGTGGGACGGATCGCTGCGCTCTTCAGCGCGGCGACTTTGGCTTCAGCCATACCGACCTCTTCGGCAAGCTCTAAGTCGCTGGGTTCGCGCCCGAGTTCCTCTGTTAATTGGGCAGAAACACGGCGCAGCTTCGCGATTTTATCCACAAGGTGCACGGGCAAGCGGATGGTTTTACTTTGGTTAGCCAGAGCACGCTTGATGGACTGTTTGATCCACCATGCTGCATAAGTGCTGAGCTTGCCGCCTTTTTGAGGGTCAAAACGCTCAACCGCCTTCATCAGGCCGATGTTCCCCTCGGAAATGAGGTCGAGCAACGGCAAGCCGAAATTCGAGTAATCGCGAGCGATTTTGACTACGAGGCGAAGGTTGGATCGCACCATTTTATGCCGAGCCTCTTGGTCGCCTTTTTTAATGCGACGAGCTAGAACCACCTCTTCCTCGACTGTAATAAGGGGGTATTCTCCGATTTGTCGGAGATATAACTGGAAACCTGTATCTGTGTCTTCAAATGCCATAGTTTTGTTTTATTAAAGTTACGCAACGCCCCCCTTCAGCAATTAAGTCAAAAAGGATCCGTCCTGAAGTTGGACAATCCCTCAACGGCAAACGTTCAAAATAAATTTAATTCCTCGTGGAAGAAGAGAGGAAGCTGTTCAAAAGGGCGGCCTCTTGAATCGTGAGACTATCTGAAGGAATCGCGGCAGCGAGGCTCTGAGCCTCCGTCAAACGATCGTTGGCAGCAAGCACACTCGCAAAAATGGCTTTTTGCCATGGCCCCAAGTTGGCAGCGTTGACGCGGTGGTCTCCGTTTTCCAATTCAAAGATCGCTTTGGCCTTGCGTCCCTCACAAATCAACTCAAGCGCATAGGTCATCCGGCAGGCGACATCATTGGGGTACTTATTCGCCCTCGATTCCAACTCAACCAGAGAAACTGGCATCTTGAGCACGAGCTTGGTGGAATCAAGTGAGTCCAAAACGAGCGGGTCGTTTTTCAAAAAGGGGCTTTTAATGGCGCCCTCCAAAAAATCTAACACATGTTGGGAGTCCCGTTGATTTCTCACAAGCAGTGCAAGGGATTTGAAATTCCCAACCGCCAAGGTCGGATCTTCAAAAAGGACGGCTAAATTTTCCTGCACGAGCGCCCACTCCTCCGCGAGAATGAGATGCCCGAAAATCTGACCCGTAACCTCAGGATGAGACTCGTGAAGTGCAATCGCCTTCCGATAGAGAGTGTCCGCATTCGCAGAATCCCCGCGCATTTTGAGGGATTGCGCCAGAAACGGTAGAGTGTCGTAGGCGGCAAGAGGGTTCTCCGGATTCCGAAGAGCGGCATCGATTTCGTTCCAACGATTGCTTCGGGATGCCGCCTCGATCCAAAGGAGAAACGTCTCCCGAGATTGGATAGCCTCCGGTAGCGGCAAAATCGCAAGCGCCGCCTCAGGTTGGTCATTTTTGAGCATCCAGCGAATGACGGGTTCCCTTTGATCAAAACGGAGATTCAACGCACGCTTCACTTGGGCTTGAATCAACCTCTCGCGGGCGGACGGATCTATCAGCGTTTGGAGTTCATCGGCCAGCAGAAGCGATTCGGAGGTGGCAGCGGGATGGGAGCGATACTGCTCAATCCACTTCATGCGATCATTTTTAACAAGCCCGGGGGTCACAAGCCCCAAACGAAGTGCCTCCAACCCATGCGCATCGTTGAATTTGGCCATCTTTTGCAAGAGTCGGTCTATTTCTAGGGCGTGAACGGGCAGCAAGTCGGGCTGGCTCATCAAATATTGGATGAGAGCAGAAAGCGTGGCCTGGTTTTCCTGCACCTCCAATGCCAATCGAAGTTCATTTTCCTGAGCGGAGACCTCGCCCTGTTTTGCGCAAGATTCGGCCTTAATCAAATGCGGGTAGGCAGGCTCTTTCCATCGATTCGCGATGTGCTCGGCGACCACTTGCGCTCCACTGTAGTCGTCATATTTGACGAGGACTTTGGCTAGATTTTTAAAATCCTCTATCGACGCTCGGCGGGATTTCGTGACAACGGTGTGGTAGTATGTCGAGCGAGCATCCCCCTCGGCATCGAGCATACGAGCCAGCAAACGCGAGGCATCAACGTGCTCGGGGTAGGAACCCAGTGCTAAAACCACACTGGCACGAGCCTCCTGCATTTTGTTTGCAGCGAGCTGCTGCACGGCAAGATCGGAATACCGTTGCGCTTCCGCTTGAGCCAACTGGGAACGAAAGAACGAGACGATCGCCCATCCAATAAAAACGATGACCCCCCATTTGATCAGCCTGTAAAAACGCCCTTTTCCGATACCGAAATTAGGCGTGAATCTCCGCCGATAAAAAACAGGGTGCATGCGGGATCATGCTCCGACTCGAACGGCTCGGGTTTTATCCAGCTTGAGAATTCCTGACTCTCCCGCAGGCAAGGAGGATTTGGGATCGACCACCTTGGCTCCACGCCATTGGACGCTGCCGCCCTCAATGAGACGCCGGGCATCCGAACGAGAGCGTGTCGCCTGAAAACACGCGGCAGAGGCCTCCACAACGAGCGAAATAAAGTCTCTTGCGCCGGTCGGCACGAATACGGGCAGGTCGGCTGACTCGAGATCTTTGGAACTGAAGCGAGTATTAAAATCCTCCAGCGCCGCTTGCGCCAATTCCTCACTGTGAAAACGAGCCGTGATGCGGCGAGCGAGGCTTTTCTTAGCCTCCATCGGATGCATCCCATCGGGCATGGATTCGTGGAGGAGGACATCGTAATATCGCACCATGAGCTCATCACTGATGCTCATTATTTTCCCAAACATCGTGGCGGGGACATCGGTGAGGGCAACATAGTTGCCAAGGCTCTTGCTCATCTTCTGATGGCCATCAAGGCCCTCCAGAATGGGCACCACCATGGCGACCTGCTGCGGCAAGCCTTCTTCACGCTGAAGATCACGACCGACCATGATGTTGAAAAGCTGGTCCGTTCCCCCGAGCTCGACATCGGCCTTCACCATCACGGAATCCCAACCCTGCATGATCGGGTATTGGATTTCGTGAGCTCGAAT
>RFZT01000083.1 GCA_009920585.1 bacterium | reverse complement strand
AAACAAATCCCCAATGAGTGATGTCTTTCAGCAGGCCCTTTCACAAACCCTGCCGCTACTGCAAGAGTTGAAAACCGGAATCAAACCCGCCCCCAAAGCCTCCCGTGCCGCATTGACGCGCCTCCGTGGAGCCGCGAAGGCTGCAGCAAGCCTATCGACGGCACCCGTTGCGGAATCTCGGGTGTGGACGTGGGAGGAACTCGAAAAAGCTATTCTGACCTGTCAAAAATGCGCCCATCTCGTCCGCTCACGCACTCAGGTGGTATTCGGCGTGGGCAATCGCCAAGCAGAGTTGATGTTCGTCGGTGAGGCGCCCGGTGCGGATGAGGATGCTCAGGGTGAGCCATTTGTAGGTAAGGCCGGCCAACTCATTACAAAAATCATGCAGGCCATGGGCTTCGAGCGCTCAGATGTCTTTATTGCTAACGTGCTGAAGTGCCGCCCCGACATGCCCGAGGGCGAATCGGGCAATAGAAAACCCAAACCTGACGAAATGGCGACCTGCCTGCCTTGGCTGCGAGAACAAATCGAGCTCGTGAAGCCCAAGGTCATTGTGGCCCTCGGAGCGACCGCCACCGAAGGACTCATCGGCGAGACTCGCCCCTTGCGAGACCTGCGCGGGAAGTGGCTGGACTTCAATGGCACCCCAGTGATGGTCACCTACCACCCCGCCTACCTGCTCCGCAACCAATCGATCACCGAAAAAAGAAAAGTCTGGGAGGACATGTTACTGGTCCTGAATAAACTCGGCCGAAAAATCACCCCCAAGCAGCAAAAATATTTCACCCTCAACGCCGAGTGAATGAGGTTCCGTGACGCGTTCCACTCCGTTTTTTATCACGGGATCGTCACGCTCCTCCGTTGGATTCTTCTTTTTGGCGCCCGTGTGACACTCAAACAATTCGGGGAAATCCCGAAGGGGGCGTGTGTGATGGTCTCGAATCACATTAGCCACTTTGATCCCCCACTACTAAGCGGTTGGCTGCCTCGCAAGATCGACTGGATCGCGATGGTGGAGCTTTTCAGTGCGGGCTGGTCGAAGACCGCTTTCACTTGGCTCGATGTGATACCAGTGGACCGCCAAGGCGACGACCGATCTGCCCTTCGTGTGGCGCTAGCCAGACTCGAAAAAGGTCGAATGATTGGCATTTTTCCGGAGGGAGGGATTCGCGATGGGGCAAACTCCATGCTCGCGGGCGCAGAAGTCCGTGAAGGAGCATTCCTCCTAGCTAGTCGCGCCCGCTGCCCCGTGGTTCCGGTTGTCATTCTTGGTAGCGAGCGCCTCTATAATATTCGCAACTGGAGGCCCTGGCGGCGCGCAAGGGTGTATATGGCCATCGGCAAACCGATTTTTCCCTTACAGGATATGGGACGCGGGGCCGCGCGGGAAAAACTTTGCGCTGAAGTCTCCCTCGCGATGATTCACTTGAAGGACGCCTTATTTAGAACCTACGGGCTCACGCCGCTTGATCTTCCCCACTCCCCACAGGAACGCATGAGCGAACCATGAAAACCACTCACCCCCTCACGTGGATCGTTGATGGCGCCATGTGCAACATGATGAATTTCGTTCAATGGCGACGACGCACCGATGCCTGCTCGAAAGAAAAACTCTCCGCCTACATCAGTGAATGTTCCCCACTCAGTCGTGAGGAATTTTTCCGCATGCAGCCCGCGCTTCGGCCAAGTCTAAGAAGCGAGTGGATCGAATGGGATACCCCTCGCCCCTCCGCTCACTTGGAAAACGACCGTGCCCGCGTACGATTTTATCCGGCGCGGCATTCCGGTGCCCCCACCGTATTTCTTCTTCATGCGCTCATGAGCGCGAGCGATGTCGGCTACCGACGATTAGCGGAGCGCTTTAATGCCGCTGGTTGGAGCGTCGCTTTTCCGCATCTGCCCTACCACTACTCACGCACCCCCGCTCGCACTTGGAATGGGGAACTCGCCATCACCGCCGATCTTGTTCGGAACGCGGAAGGTCTTCGACAGGCCGTGATCGAACTGCGGCAGCTTATGGCACTACTGCGCACCCAGGGCACAAAGGAATTCGCCCTCATCGGCACAAGCTACGGCGGGTGGATCGGAGCACTCCTTGCCATGCTGGAAAAAGACTTCCGCTTCATCGCCCTCATCCAGCCCATCGTAAACCCTGAGAAAGCCGTCTGGGAAAACCCCGGAGCCGCCATGATGCGTCACGCGCTCCGCGCCCGCGGCCACGCACCAGGTAACACAAAGGCGATGCTTCACCTCCTCTCTCCAACCGAGGCCTTGCCCCTCTGCGACACCTCCAAAATCCTCCTTACCGCAGGGATCCACGACCGCATCTCTCCTCTCGAGGACCTTGAAAATCTCTGCATCCGATGGAACGGCTCTCAGCTCCTTCGCGTCCCCCAAGGCCACTTCGGTTATCGCGCCCTTCGGGAGACCTTACTGAAACTGGAACCCTATATTTCCAACTGACGCATGATCTTGAAAATGATTTCCGGCTTGTTAATCTTCGGCGTGCGGACTTCAAAATCCATCATCTTGATCGCCCTGCTTTGTGGCATTTGGGGACTCCCCTCGGGCCTCCGTGCGGAGATGAGCGACGCCGAGAAAAAGGCCGCCTTCATCAAAACACGCGAGACGATCAAACCCGTCTCCAAGCCCTCTTCCTCAGCCAAGCCGCGCCCCAAACCTCGCTCCTCATCTTCCTCATCAAAGTCCGAAAGCACAACTCGTCGCCGCCCGAAAGCCTCTCCAAGTCCAACACCAAAAAGATCTCAAAAATCCACTTCAAAGAAATCCCAAGACTCCGAACAAAAAAAATCCACAAGATCGAAAAGCGAGCCAGAACCAACAAAAAAACCAGCGAAAGAAAAGCCAACGCCAGAACCAGACAACGACGACGAGAAAACGGAGCCACCGACTACCAAAGGCGATGATTTTATTTTGATCCCCGGAGAGTCGCCAACTGCTGACCGCCCGCCTGCGGAACCTTCCCCGACTGCGATTTCCAAACCAACGCCAGCACCGCTATTCCAACCCCAGATCTCAAAAGGCAAAACTCCCGCAGGTCGTGAGTTGGCTGCTCCAATTTTAATCGAAAAATCCGGCGTTCAGGAAGTTGCTGACGAAGAAGCCCCATCCAAATCTTTTTTTGGCGGCTTCATGAAAAGATGGCGCTACCTTTCCCCCTCTCTTCGGAAGGCCATCGATAATGCCAAAGTCCAACGCGGACGCTGGAAATACATCGTCGTTCATAATAGTGGCACACGCCAAGGAAACGCGCGGGTTTTTGATGTCTACCACCGACGCGTTCGCAAAATGCAAAATGGCCTCGCCTACCACTTCGTCATCGGCAATGGAAATTCCTCGGGCAATGGAGAAATCGAAATCGGAAGCCGCTGGACCCGACAAATCAACGGCGGCCATGTCGCGAGCGACTACTTGAACGACATCGCGCTCGGCATCTGTCTCGTGGGCGATCTCAACCGCGACACACCCACCAAGGATCAAATGGGCGCACTCGATGAACTATGCACGTACCTCCGTGGTCGTGTCGGCAAGGTCAAAGGCAAGCCCGCCATCGTCCTTGGACACAAGGAAATCAACCCCAAGCCCACAGATTGCCCAGGCGACCGCTTCCCTCTCGGTTGGCTGAGGAAAAAATTCTCCAACTGAGCAGGCAACGCCACCCGATTTTAAAGTCGCGGCGCCTATCCTCAAAATGGGGTGATTTTCGCATAGACGCCCAGCCTCGTTTCTTTTTGCATAGGGGCTATGAAGATCGCTCAAGAATTTAAAGAATTTATCTCCCGTGGGAATGTCGTGGACTTGGCTGTCGGTGTCATCATCGGAGCCTCGTTTGGAAAAATCGTCAACAGCCTCGTCATGGATGTGGTCATGCCGCCGATCGGAGCGATCCTCAAAGGTGTCAACTTCAGTAACCTGTTTTTTTCGATCGACGGAAAAACCTACGAATCCCTAGCGAAGGCCAAAGAAGCCGGCGCGCCGGTCATCAGCTACGGTATTTTCCTGAATACGATGATCGAATTTGTGATTGTGGCCGCCTGCGTATTTGTGCTCGTGAAGATCGTGAATCAGATCAAACGCCCCGTTGAAAAGGCCGTAGAAGCCCCCGCTCCGACGAAAACGGAGCTCCTTCTCGAAGAGATCCGGGACGCCCTCAAAAAATAAAACTTCAAGATTTCGCAAAAAGCGATTGATTTTCCCCGCCAAGGCCAGCACTCTACGCCTCCAATAAATTTATGAGCCAGCATCCAAGTTTGAAAGGCAAGAGCGCCATCCAGGCCAAGAGAAGTGTGTTAAAGCGATTTGAACGTGTTGACCTGCTCCGCAAGCGCGGTCAGTTCAAAGACGGTCAACGCGTCATCGGTCTTCCAAAAACCAAGCCCGAAGATTAAACCATTTTTTCCTATATGCGGCTGAATCGCTTTCTAGCGGCAGCCGGCCTCGGTTCACGTCGCTCGTGCGATGCACTCATCGCGTCCGGGGCTGTCGTCATCAACGGACACAAAATCGACCAACTCGCTACGCAAGTCGAGGATGGTGACGATGTTCGCGTCAAGGGCCGCCCCATCCGTGCAGCCCTTCCTGTTCACATCCTTCTCAACAAGCCGAAGGGGTTTGTTGTCACGCGATCGGATGAGCGTGGGCGCAGGACTGTTTACGACCTTCTGCCGCCGGAGTTTTCGACTCTTTGCCACGTCGGTCGCTTGGACAAAGAAAGCGAGGGCCTCCTTTTACTCACAAACGATGGATCTCTGGCGCAAAAACTGACTCATCCGAGTCATGAAATCGAAAAGGAATACGAAGTCACACTCGATAAGGATTTCAAAGCAGAAGATATTCCGACCTTTCTTAAAGGCATCTACATCGAAGGCGGTTGCGGTCGCTTTGAGCGCGTTCACATTGTGACCACCAAGCGACTTCAGGTCATCTTACGCCAAGGAATCAAACGCCAGATTCGCCTCATGTTTTATAGTCTCGGCTACGAGGTTGAGCGCCTCGTCCGTACCCGCATCGGCAAACTCCGCGACGACCGCATGCCCCTTGGCGCCTGCCGTCGGTTGACGAAACTCGAAATCGCCTCACTGACAGGAAATTCCAAGAAAAGCGCAAAGCCCGCTTCCGGAAAGCCCGTCTCGAAGCGCCCCCGCCGTGTTCTCAAAAAAGCTCCCAAGCCCGCAAAAGCTTAAATCTCCGCTTTTCGGTTAGACTTCCATAAAGCATAGGGTCTTCCTCCTGCTGGCCATTCCGCGAGTAGCATGATAAGCCAGCAACGGGAAGGTCACTGCCGAAAAACTCTAATGAACCCCTCGCAACCCACGCCATCGGATGAAAAAATGATGCGACTCGCACTCAAGGAGGCGCGAAAGGGATTTGGAAATACGTCACCGAATCCAGCCGTGGGTGCCGTGCTTGTTAAAAACGGACGCGTAATCGCGAGGGGATGGCACCGCGCTGCAGGCTGCCCCCACGCGGAAATCGAGGCCCTTCGTGCTTTGAAGAAACCGTCAGCAGCGAAGGGAGCGACAATTTACATAACACTGGAACCTTGCTCCACTCACGGTCGCACGCCGCCCTGCAGCGCCGCGATCATCGAGTCTGGAATCACCCGTGTTGTTTACGGAGCCCGCGACCCGAATCCGAAACACGCTGGTCGCGCTGATGAGATTTTGCGCCAATCGGGAATCGAGGTTGTTTCGGGTGTCTTGGAAGCAGAATGCGAAAGCCTCAACCGCGCTTGGAATAAATGGATCCGCACCGGCCTTCCCTATGTGATTGCGAAGACAGGCATGAGCCTCGATGGACGTATCGGCTCTCCGAAAGGGAGAAGATGGATCACCTCCGAGGCTTCAAGGAAGGATGCGATGAAAATCCGCGCCGCCAGCGGAGCCATTCTTGTGGGAGCCGAAACGGTTCGCACGGACAATCCCAGCCTCACTGTTCGCAACATCCCGGTGAAGCAACAACCCCTTCGAGTTGTCTGGTCACGCTCTGGAAATCTTCCTCCCGACTGCCATCTACTCAGCGACGAATACAAGGAGAGAACCCTCGTCTTCCAAGGTAAATCCCTCAAAGAAGTTCTGCTGGATCTAGGTCAGCGCGGGGTAGAACAAGTACTGATCGAGGGTGGCGGGCGGACACTTGGCGAAGCCTTTGACGAAGGGCTCGTGGATCGTGTTGTTTTTTATGTCGCACCGCTCCTTATCGGTGGAGAGACGCCATCCGTCGCAGGAAGCGGGGCTGCCGATAATGAGACCGAAGGTGCCGTGGATTACTCTCCGCGCTTCAGCTCTAAAGGCTGTTGATCACTGGTACTGAAGGGCAGCGAGGCCGAGTAGAATCCAGAGAGGATCGAGCCGCGCTTTTTCGCCACCACCGAGTAATAAATCCAGCCATCTGAACGGAGCGTCAGATAAGCTATAGAGCCTTTCATGTGCCCATCGACTTCGTAGGTCCCCATCGCACCGCTGATCTTGCACCCTTTTTGCTGAAAGTGAATCGCTCCCCAACCTGCATCACTCGCGGACCAATCCCCTGCGATATTGGCACTCGGCGAGCCAGTGTTTGCAGACAACCAAGCGGCGGCGGCCTCGCTATTGCGAACGTATTTTTCCTTAGAACTGCAACCAGCGAGTCCGAGCGCGAGAAAACACAAAAGCGGGAGGATGAATGCATTCATGGCAAACGTTATATCGTCCCAGTATTGGAGAATAACAAGTGGAATGAGGCTGGCGCCATCAGGAAGAAAGCCGATGCTCGAGCGCTGTGGATTTTTTCCACTTCAGAGCATTTTCAATCGCGAGAGTGATGTAGTTTTTTGCGTCTCCAACGGCCACTGGAAGCGTCTGACCGCAAGCGAGGCTGGTCGCAATGGCCGCAGAGAACGTGCAACCCGTGCCATGGGCATCAATATTACGGCGAAAAGGGGCCGTAAAAATCTCAAACCCTTGGCTCGTCGCGAGGATGTCGGTCGCTATTTTTGCGCGGAGGTGCCCGCCTTTGAGTAAAAAAGCGCAACCGTGTCGAGCGACGAGGCTGGCACCGGCTGATTTGATTTCCTCAATATCACGGCAAGGCATTCCCGAAAGAATCCTCAACTCATCCAGATTCGGAGTCACGAGGGTCGCAAAGGGAAAAATCCATTCACGGTAGGCTTCAATCGCGGACGACTTCAAAAGCGGATCGCCGCTCGAGGCCACCATCACGGGATCCACCACAAGCGGCGGACATTTTTTTAAGCCCGAAAGTTCAGATGCGACGGCTCGGATGATCGATGTGGAGTACAGCATCCCTGTTTTGATCGCCGCGATAGGGAATGCTTCAAAACTCAGACGGATTTGCTCAGCAACAATAGCTGGTCTCACTGCCTGGATCGCGCTGACGCGCCCTGGAACCTCGGCTACGACACAGGTGATCGCCGTTTGCGCATACCCACCAAGCGCCGTGATGGTCTTCAAATCGGCCTGCACACCAGCACCACAAGAATTGTCTGATCCGGCAATGGTCAACACGACCGGTGGATTTTTTTTCATTTTAGGAAATGGTCAGCGCGATAGAAATAGGTCCAGCACATCTCTCACGGTATCCACGGGGGCATTCGGAAGTTTTTCGATGACCTCGCTACCCTTTTTCAAAAGCAAAGCCCCCATTACCAAAGGAGCCAATTGACGGGAGAGGTTTTCCGTAGGATTCGCCAGAGTGCCTCCGACTTCCAAGGGGGCCCAGCACCACCCATTCCGAACCGTTGGAAAAAGGGCATCGCGGACGCCGGGAACGTTCTCCAGTAAAGTTGCTTTCACCCCAATTTCAAAATTGCCCTTGATCCTGCCGTCCGGTTCCACAGCAAGACGCCCCTCCAAACGCAGGTTGTCAGGAGATTCCAGAATCACGTTGGAAAGCTGGAGCGATTCCGCCCGATAATCGAAGTCGGCCGAAACCAATCGCAGTGGAAGTTTCTGAAATGTCGGATCGCGCAGAAACTTTCCCATCTCGGTCAAAAGCGGAACATTTGTGAGGCTTGCTCCATTGACCTGAAACGCTCCTTGGGCCCTCCCATCCGCATCCAGACTGCTCGTTCCAGACACAGTGCCGTCTATGTATTTATCCAAACCATTCGTCAGGATCGAGCGCACCGGAACACCACTCCAGTCGACTTTCAAGTTGGCATCCTTGCCCGACTGTCCAACTGCAGAGAGCCTTCCCGTGGGAGGAAGCTGGAAGGTGGCTTCATCGAGAAATAAAACTCCCTCCCGTTCGCGACAATGGAACGACTGCATCTGGAGCAAGGGAAGTTTGGGAATACGGAGCGTGCCACCCTTTCCATCAATCGTCCACCCACCCGCGCCCGGAAGCAAATTGAGTCCGACATCGCGCGCAACCAGGTTTTTGTAGGTGATATCGGCTTTTTTGATTCCGATCCGATCCAGTTGAAATCGCGATGGAATGAAACTAGGGACCGAGGGGGGTAATAAATCTCGCACCACCGGAGTGGATCCGGGAGCTTTAAACTCCGCAGTGAGTCGCCCAACGGTGATCTCTTCGACTCGCCAAAGACCCGATAAAAGCGCGCGCCAATCCAAGATGGCACTCAACTCGCTTGCCTCGGCCTTTTCGATGAGCGAGGCGGATTCCCCCTTCAAAACAAGCGACTCGCTTTTTATAGCTGCCGTCCCCCAGCGCAGAGGGGTGAAAACGGCATCAGAATGAAGAGCGTGCCCAGTAGATCGACCCAAACTTGCCGCAAATTCGTCGCTATGCACATAGCGCACGATCCAAAAACCTGCGAGCAAAAGCCCACCAGCGAAGATCAGTGCAGCAAAATGATACGGCCCAAACCACGGAATTCTTGGCTTTTTACGACTTACCACCGAAGCCTTCCTCAACTAAATGAGAGCTTGGTCACCCCGCATGCCGAGGCGGCATTGAGCACATCCATCACCCGCTCGTGCTTAGTCGCTGAATTGGGGCGTAAAATAACAGGATCTTTGTCGCCGAACTTGAGAATCGTTTCTTTA
>RFZT01000082.1 GCA_009920585.1 bacterium | reverse complement strand
TGGCGGTCAGGAGCTTTTGGGTGCTCGCGACGGGCATTTTTTTGTCCGCATTTTTTTCGTAGAGCGTCTTACCTGTAACGGCGTCGATGATGATTGCGCTGCCAGCGCGAATCTCGGGGGCGTCCGACCTGAGATCCCCCGATGTCATCGGTCGGGCCACGTGTGCCGCCGGTCGAAATCCCGGCTCGACTCGTGAGTCTGGCTGTTCCAGTGAACACCCGCAAAGTCCTGTGAAGATAACGGCAATCCATGCTGCCGGTCGTGAAATAATGGTTTTCATACAAGATAACGACGTTGAATTTACCCGTTCCGCAATGGCTCAGCCTTGAAAGTAGGTGATTTCGGTAATGAGAAAAAAATTGGGGTTATCCCCCCAATGGATGCCGCCCGAGTTCCTAATTAGGTTTGCTCCATGGAAAACAATAACAACTCGGACAAAGACACGGAAAACGAAGAGGATCAGGTGGCGGTAGCGCGGCCGTGGTTGACGGTCTTTCTTCTTCCAGCATTAGTCGTCGGCGCTTTGGCTTTGCTGATTTGGGGGGTGATTGTGACAACAGGAATCGCGCAGGCTGGGGGAACGATAACCCTGCTTTTCTTTGATCGAAACGGAACCGCTCTCACCCCATCTCAAGTGAGATTGCTCTCCAATAACAGCGGAGCTGGGTACAACAGCGACTTTCTGCTGAATCCCACAAATATGAGGGCGATCAGTAGCGGGCCGCTCTACACCTCGGGATCGAACCTAGCATTCAATATCCCTTCGCAGGCTGTGTCTCTGGCATTCAATTGGCCTACGCTACCGAATGGATTCAGCCTCGTCATACTCGATAATGGCGGCGTGGGATTCTCGGCGGGTGGAACGTATAACTTCACCTACCAAGCTGCGCGAGACACCAAAAAGAAACTCGATGCTGCTCTGGCTGCTCGACCTGACTACGTGACCTCAGCAAAATTCAATACAGCCTATCAGGCCGCTTCCACTCAGCTTGCGAGTGTGGATGCCTACAGTCCTGAATCAGCTAAGGGAAAAGCCGGCCAACTCGCATTGGATAACCTCGCCGTGGCCTATGATGTGCTTCTGGCGGAGTATGGACCGGTTTTCGCCGCCAAAAACAAGGCGACGCTTCCCCCATGGCTCGGCTTTACGGTTGATACTGTTTCGAATTACCAAGTGAATCTCGATCTTGCCGCCAGTCTTGCCGCTCCCTACGGATGGATTCGCGTGGTGTTTGATGCAGGCCAAGGTCCCTCGACCTATACCAACCTGGTTAATTACGCGAAAACCAAAGGACTGAAGGTGCTTGGTCAACCGGTGGACTCCACCTACGACAAGGGCTACACCCGTGCTCAATACAAACAGCGTTTCATCGATTTCATTACCGCCTTTCCTCAAATTGATGCGTGGGAAGTCGGGAATGAGGTCAATGGATCTTGGTTGAGCAGTGAAATCGGCGTCAAAATCGCGGATGCCGCTGCTGAGGTCAAAGCGCGGGCACCCGGCAAGTTCACGGTTCTGACGCTCTTTTGGCAAATCAACACCGATTCGCTTGCTAACTCGATGTTCACTTGGGTCAATACCAACCTGCCAGCGGCCACGCGCGCCAATATCGATGTGGTGACCTTTTCCCAATATCAGGAGCAGGCACCCATGGGGGTTGTTTTTGACCAGGTGATGAAAACCATGCGTGCGGAATTCCCGACGCAGAAAATCGGCCTTGGAGAATTGGGTTACTGGATTCCCGGTCAGCAATTCTGGTGGGCCTACAATCAGACGGATACCACCGCAGCGAAGCGGGCTGTTGCAGCCCAATACTACAACGCCGCCTTGGCTTATCCTGGCAGTATCGGCGGTGTCTTCTGGTGGACCTATATCACCGATTTCAAAAGCGATACCGCCCTTCAGCAGGTCGTGAGCAAGTTGAGGGATACACTCCAGGCTTCTGGG
Organism: bacterium; assembly: GCA_009920585.1. Taxonomy (GTDB): domain Bacteria; phylum Verrucomicrobiota; class Verrucomicrobiia; order Chthoniobacterales; family Terrimicrobiaceae; genus UBA967. The sequence continues at coordinate 7,113 of RFZT01000082.1, read as the reverse complement.
TCAACACCAACACCAACGGCGACACCAACACCGACAGCCACGGCTACCCCTACGCCCACGCCCACCGCGACAGCCACGCCGAAACCAAGTCCCACGCCGACCGCGTCGCCAACACCTACACCGACAGCCACGCCATCTCCCACACCGACAGCCACACCAAGTCCGACACCTACACCAACGCCAATATTGGGTGGGAATGTATTCAGTGGAAATTGGGCTGCGGTAGCCAGCATTCCGACGCAGGCAACTTATCAGGATTTTTATCAAACGGTTCCTGTTACAGCGGGTTCGCAATACACGGCCAGCGTTTGGGTCAAGGGTGCTGGATCATTGGAGCTTCAGGTCTGGGGTGATTCGAGTTGGACTAAAAAATTGGCGTCAGCCAAGGTTTCAGCTGGGTCGACGTGGACTAAGGTCACGACGCCTGTCTTCAAAGTTGGCAGTCGGTCCCGCATTTACCTGAGCTTTGACACGGCTTATAGCAGCACTGCGGGCACAATGTATTTGGATGAGGTCTTTGTCGGCACCTCCGGTGGAACCAATCGCGTGAGCAATCCAGGTTTTGAGGGCGGTAACACATCGTGGAACAACGATGCGCCAGCGATCTTTAGTATCAAAAACGCTCCCTAGAAATGAGGTTTCATCATCCCGCGCAGTAATTGGCTGCGCGGGTTGACTAGGCGTTGGTGTGTGCTGCTTGAAAGTTTTTTTGGGTAGAGTAGCCTCTGGGGAACATGTCGATTTATTCGAATTTTCCTCAATTTGCTTTTAGTGGATGCGCCGCGACTGGAGGGGCGTTGTCTTGACGGCCCTTGAGAGGAAGCGGATGGTCGAGGCGCGCCAAAAGAATTCTTCCTTTTGGCGATTGATTCACTTGCTGGGATCTCTCCAGTTGGCGCTCATCCTTCTAGCCACTATTGCTATCGCCTGTGCCGCAGCGACGGTGGCTGAGTCCGAGTTCAGCACCAAAGTCGCTCAGGTTTACATCTACAAGGCCCCTTGGTTTTTGATTTGGTTGGGGGTGCTTTGCATCAACCTCTTTGCGGTCACGATCACCCGCTGGCCATGGGAAAAAAAGCACACCGGGTTCATCGTCACCCACTACGGCATCATCACTCTCCTCTTCGGAGCGATCGTGGGACTTCAAACCGGATTCGAGGGGAATGTCACTCTCCACAAGGACAAGCCGCCCGTTCGTAAAATCACCATCAATCGCAGTATCATCCAAGTCGAGAGCCCGAATGATACCGCCCTCTACGTGATGCCCTTTGATGCCGCCTCCGCTCGTCCTTCGGAAAAACGACCTCGCGTTTTCGAGGTTCCGGCCTCGGATCTCAAAATTGTTGCCGATGCAGTGAGCGAGAACCTCTTGAAGGAGGAAAAACTACTGCCCTCGGAGTCGGGTGCACCTGGCGTGATGCTTCGATTAACGAGTCCGCGGATGGGACAGACGGTGAACATGCCGCTCGTGCTTGAGGGCGAGGCGCCGACGGAAAAGGATTTCTTCGGGTTGGCTAAAATTTTACTTCAGTCCGAGTTGCCGCCTCCCTCGCCAAAGAAGGACGCCGACACGCAAGTCGTCTTCGGGCGCTTCGCTCCTGTCGTGCAGGATAATGGACCCTCGACCGGCGTGAAGGTTCTCCTCAGTGAGGATGGCAAAAAAGTCACCATCATTTCCCCAGATGCCACCAGCGCAACGTATCTGCGTGCCGATCTCATGAAATCTCCGCTCCAAGCGGGCGGGGTCACCATCACGATCGAGGAATATTGGCCCGATTTTGAAATGCGCGAGGGTCGTCCCTCCACCAAATCCGATCTTCCCAATAATCCCGCCGCTCTCGTTCGCATCCAAGCGGCCGCAGGTGACTCGAAGCCCGCTTTGGTCATGGTAGCTGATGTCGATGGCATTCGCTATCAACTCCTGCGCGGCGGTACCTCTCAAGCTGCTGGCAAGGCCAAGGTGGGAGACAGCTTTTCTCTTGGTTGGGCGGATTGGCAGTTGGAGGTCATCGCCACCTATCCGAAGGCGGCGATCGTCACTGAGGTGAAGCCAGGTCCGGTACTCCCTGCCGGTGAGAGTGGAATCCCCGGATTCCGCGCGCGGCTTGTCTCGCCATCCATTGCTGACGCTCCTCAGCGTTGGGTTCCAAGTGGGGACATCACGGCACTCACCGACGGGCGGAATGTGGTTCGCATCGGCTACGGTCTAGAGCTTCGCCCGATTCCATTCACCCTGAAACTGGTCGATTTTGAAGTCCCCCGCTACGAGGGAACGGAAACGCCGTCCAATTTCATCGCCACATTGGAATTCAAGGACAATGCGACCGGTGAAGTGAAGGCTGGGACCGCCCGGATGAATCACCCAGCGAGCTTTCCTGGTACCTTTTTTGCAAACTTCACCGGCATCAATTACAAGTTCTCCCAAGCCGAATGGAATCCCCGAGACCTCGGAGAGACAACCCTCCAGGTCCTCTACGATCCCGGTTGGATTCTCAAATGGAGCGGTTCCCTTGCTATCTGCATCGGCATCGCCATCATGTTCTACTTCAAACCTAAAACCGGCAACGCATGACACCACTACGCCCGCTCTTCCTTCTTGCAGTCGCACTGCTTACCATTTCCCAAGCTCAGGCTATCGACGTCACCTCGATGGAGAGAGTTCCAGTTCAGGAGGGGGGACGAAAAAAGCCCTTCATTGTCTTTGCTGACGAAGCGCTCATGAGCATTTCGGGGAAAAGCCAATTCACTAAAGAGGGAACCAAGATCAGCTCGACGGTCGCCATCAGTTCACTCTGGCTCACGCCTAGGGGATGGGAAAATCAACCGCTGATTTTGATAGGGAATAAAAAGTTTAAGACCCAAATCGGCTTGGATCCAGCAACGAAACTTTTTTCCTATCGAGATCTTTCGGGAAATGAGCCGCTTCGCGCCGCCTTGCAGGAAGTCTCTGCTCTTCGGGCAAAAAATCCCAAGGTCAAACTCGACCCGCTTCAGCGCGAGGCATCCACGATCGGGATGAGGTTGGCTGTTTTTGAAGGCCTCGTCAGCGGACGTGGCATCATGGTCCTTCCGACAGGAGCTGCGGCTTGGAGTCCACTTGATGCTGAAGATCCGGCGTTGCTCAAAATCCGTGAGGGATTCCTGTCTGGTGATCAGGCTGCCTACGATGCCGGTCTCGAGCTTCTTCGCAATGAGCAATCCCGCGAGAATCCGCGTTTCCAAGCTGACCCGAGCAAGATCGCGATTGAGGTTTTCTACCAGAAGCTTCATCCCTTTCGCTGGGCTTGGATTCTTTATCTTTTCTCCGGGATGAGCCTTCTGCTCCTCGCTGGGGGGCGCATCGGTTACGCGCTGGGTTGGGGATTTGCGCTCTCTGGATTTCTCATGCAGATCGCGGGCTTTGTGTTCCGCATCCTCATTTCCGGACGCGCGCCGGTGACGAATATGTATGAATCTGTCGTATGGGTTGCCTTCGGCACGATCTTGTTCGCGCTTATTTTTGAGGCCATTTATCGGAGTCGGTATTTCCTTCTCGGTGCCGTGCCTGTCGCGGTGACATCCCTCATTTTAGCCGATACCCAGACAGTCATCCTCGACCGCTCGATCCATCCGCTTGTTCCGGTTCTGTCCGATAATTTCTGGCTCACGACGCACGTTCTCACGATCACGCTCAGCTATGCCGCCTTCGCGCTCGCGCTCGGTGTGGGGCACATCATCCTCGGGAAATCCATTTTCGGAACCAAAGCCTCTCCAGCATTGCACAATTACCTCTACCGTACACTTCAGGTTGGCGTTCTCTTGTTGGCCATAGGGACCATCCTCGGCGGGGTGTGGGCGAATTACTCGTGGGGACGCTTCTGGGATTGGGATCCGAAGGAAACCTGGGCGCTCATCGCGCTTCTCGGATACCTCTTCGTTCTACACGGTCGCATCGCTGGTAAGTGGGGTGGCTTCGGTCTCGCTGTTGGCGCAGTGCTCGCATTTCAATGCATCATCATGGCTTGGTATGGAGTGAACTTTGTGCTCGGCGTCGGCCTCCACAGTTACGGTTTCGGTGCGGGTGGATTTCCAACTGCGGTGGGTTTTGTTCTGAGTGAATTTGTCATCGTTCTTATCGCCGTCCTTCGCCATCGCGGGATCAAGGCGGCGAGATCGTCAGCGAACGCATAGTCTCCGAGGCTGCCCTATTTTGTCTGGGCGTGGCCGGTCGGCTTTATATTTGCTGCTTCCAGCAAGATCCGGTGGATTTCAGCGATGCCTTCTAGGTTCTCGTTGGCCCCATGGCCGGAGGGGACGATTTTCTCGCTCACCGCAAAGTCGAGATGCGAACTCCAGTAGGGTACTACGCCGTCCGAGCTATTGACGCCTCCTCCTTTTCCTCTGTCACCGATCACAGAGTGAAAAGGCAATCCCGGGGTTTGCGGAAGATTGAGAATCGAAAGCAGAAGCGGAGATTTGGACTTAAGGAAGCGGATGCTATTGACTGGGGCCCCAAAGAGATCTCTCACATTCGATCGCATGGCCATGATGACGGGGCTATACTGACCTCGGAATTGTTCTAACGGTAAACGGATGAGATTCGAAAATAAATCCGCTAGGGGATTCAGCGCGATATCGCTTCCACGATGTGGGGTGGACACAAAAATGACGCGAGAGACGTCCTTGCGTGCATTGAACTCTAGCATGCTCTCCATTCGCTTTCGCGCAGGCGTAGAGATAGGAATATTCTTGTAAGGAGTGTCTGAAAACTGGCTCCACAAATTCTGACCGCCATCACGCACCATCAGGTCGCAGATGAGCCCCCCCATACTGTGACCCACAAGCACGATTTGGTTGAGTTTGGGATTGGTGTGGTGGGGGTCAAGCGTTTGCCTGAAGCGATCCAGTTCGGAGCGCAACTTCGCTGCTGATTCCCAGACCGGAAGACCGGTGGGATACATGAAAAACCAAAATTGGTACCGTGAGCGAATGTTGGGATCGGCGACCAGCTCATTCGCTGCCTGCATCCATGCTTCTGGGCGGGAGAGGAGTCCGTGAACAAAAACGACAGGGATTTTTGTGGGGTCGTAAGCTTGAAGTTGGATCAACCCAGCTTGGCTCATATTTTTATCGGAATAAATCAACGCTTGGAAATCAATGAGTCGGTTCCGCCCCTTGCTGATCAAATGCGCCAGCGAAGCCGAAAAATCGGTCGCGAGTTGATAAGTGCGTCCTGCTATGCGGACATGGTCTTTGCGGAGAGTCTGGTAAAATGAAAGCTCGGCCCCGTTTTTATCGAAGGCGATTAGGGCGGTGACAGGAATGCTCATGCCGACTCTGGGAAATCCAGGTTGACCTGCGAGTTGGGGCGAGCCTGCCTTGAAGTGAGCCACATAGGGAACACCGATCCCGACTTGAACAGATCGGCTCAGGAGGCCGTTGATTTCCAGATCGGCGGCGGGGATCAATTCATCCGCGACTGTGGGATTGATGGTATCGGCATTCGCCGGTGCCATTGCCAACTTTGACGCCACTGATCCTAGCGGCAAATCAAGGGGTGCAAAATGGCGTCCGTAAAGAATCGTAACCAGCTCCTGTGTGGCCACAGACTTGGCAGTTTCGTTTCCTGAAGAATGAAGGATTTCTAGCAACGCTGCGGCGCGTCCGCTCTCATCATTCAAAGCTATCTTTTTGATGTTCTCGGGCAACTGCGACTTAAGACGCTTGAATTTGACCTCCACAGCCGCGCATCCGCCCAGAATCAAGGCGATCAGCATTAGGGCAGCGCACAGAAAAAGTCTGCTCCCCAAGCCCTGTTTCGAAAATGAGCGATTTGAATATTCCAAGAAAAGATTCACAGCGGTTGTCTTTAACGGATGGGTCTCAAGAAAGCAACTTAGGCGCTCTCCGTAGAATGTTTTAATCTGTTTTGTATTGCCCTCGTTGTGCGATCCGAACTCAAGTGACTTGCATCATGAGCGATATCGCTTCACGTATTTCAAATCGGCTTCGGAGTCTTTCAGATTCAGGCAAAGCGCTCGTGGCGAAGAGTTTTTTTAAGACTGGGCCGGGTGAATATGCAGAGAACGACCGATTTCTTGGGATTTCTGTTCCCCAGATCCGAGGTTTGGCCAAAGAATTCCTATCTGCTAATCCCGAGGATCTTATTCCCCTGTTGAAATCCCGCTGGCATGAGGAAAGATTCTGCTGCCTCGTGATATGGGTCACCCAATTTAGAAAATCGCAATCCCTCGACGAGAAGCGGATCCTCGCCGATCTATATTCTGCTCATCTCGCTCATATCAACAATTGGGATCTCGTGGATATCTCGGCAGCGCAACTGTTCGGCGAATATTTGTCGCCAACCCGAAATTCTGCGCCGCTTGCGAAGCTTCTGCAATCGCCCTCCCTATGGGAAAGACGCATTGCCATTGTGTCAACATGGGCATGGATCAAGTCGGGCGATATTTCGCTGACCCTCCATTTCGCGGAAGCGCTGTTTCACGATTCGGAAGATCTCATCCAAAAAGCTACGGGGTGGATGCTGCGCGAGGCTGCAAAAATAGACGAAAGCGGCGTCTTAGACTTCATCGAAACCCATGGCCCTCGGATGCCTCGGACGATGCTCCGCTACGCCATCGAACGCATCGATGAGAAAAAGAGAAAAGAGATCCTCCTAAAAACAAAAACGGCGGGGATCGTGAGACCCCCGCCGCCTTGCGCTATACTATGACTCTCGCGTTTTTCTTAGATGGCCTTTTCGCCGGTTTCATCCGTGCGAATACGGATGGCTTCTTCGACGGCAGAGACGAAGACCTTACCGTCTCCGATTTTGCCGGTTTTTGCTGATTTCACGATCGCGGCTAGCGCGCTATCCAACGCTGAGTCGGAGAGGACCACTTCGATTTTGATTTTTGGCAGGAAGTCGACCGTGTATTCGCTGCCTCGGTAGATTTCGGTGTGCCCCTTTTGGCGGCCGAAACCTTTGACTTCGCTTACCGTCATTCCCTCGATACCGAGGTCGGCGAGTGCCTCTTTGACTTCCTCGAGCTTGAAGGGCTTGATGATTGCTTCGATTTTTTTCATAGAATTTTTTTGTCTATTGGACTTCGATTATTATTTGAGGATGTAGCC
>RFZT01000081.1 GCA_009920585.1 bacterium | reverse complement strand
TTGAAAAATCGGGAACCGATAAAAGCGACTACGGCAAGTCCGATGAGCGCGAGAAGCCATGTCGGACGAGGGGAGGATTTCTTTTTGCGAGCCATAACCCCTTGTAGTCCTATACCCGCCCGAATTCAAGAAACTCCGCAGATAGGTGGGATGGATTCAATTGCGGTGAAAATGGAACGTAGTAAAATAAAATGCGTCCGTACACACGTTTGCTTGAGGTTTTGGCTGTCTTCCTTTCGATATGTTTAGTTACTTCTCTCTCTGTGTCCTCGGTTTCCTTTGATTCACTTCGTTCACTCCTTCGGAGTTGTCTTCGGCAATCTATCTCCCTTTGGTCGGCTGTGATTAATAAAATGCGTTTAAAGAGTCATCTTAACTCGACGATTCGAACGGGAGTCTGAGTTGGGTGCTGGGTGGGCCGAGTCCGCTGACGCCGAGGCCGAGGAGGCGAAGGGGGCGTTGGACGAGTTTTTCGCGGCGGAGAAGCGAGCAGGCGATGGAGTAGATTTCTTCTTTGGATTCAAGGGGGTCTTCTACGCTCATTTGACGGGTGAGGGTTTTGAAGTCGCTGTAGCGGACTTTCACTTGCACGGTGCGGGCTGCGAGGTGTTCCTTGTCGAGTTTATGGGCGATGTCGGCGGCCTGCTCCATGAGCAAGGGAACGAGGATTTTTCTATCCTGGGTATCCCGCTCGAAAGTCTCCTCGACGCTCACGCTTTTGACGGCGCCATCGAATTCCAGCGGTCGGTTGTCTTCCCCGAGTGCGAATAATTTCAACTGGGTCGCAAATGATCCGACGATCGAGCGCAGGTCGCCGGTGAAGTCTTGGATGTCGCCGATCGTGATCAGTTTCCTCTGCGCCAAGGCGTCTGAGGTGACCTTCCCGACGCCGTGGATGGTTGATGCGGGGAGGTCTCGCAAGAAGGCGACTTTTTCCTCGTCGGTGATGCAGAAAAGGCCGTTCGGTTTTCCATGGTCGCTGGCGATTTTTGCCAGCAGCTTGTTGGACCCGATTCCGATGCTCGCGGTGAGGTGGCGCTGGCTTTGGATGAGCGATTTCATGCTGGCTCCAAGCTCGATCGCCGCACGGCTATCGAATGCATTAAAGTGATGACTCATGTCGAGGTAGGCTTCGTCCACCGAGACCTGCTCGACTTGTCCGCCGAATCCGGCCAGCAGGATCATGATCTCGCGTGACTCACGGCGGTAGGCCTCCATGCGGGGAGAGATAAAGATTCCTTGAGGGCAGAGTTTTTGCGCGGTGCGGGAGGGCATGGCAGAACGAACTCCGAAGGCGCGGGCTTCGTAACTGGCGGCACAAACGACGCCCCTGCGGTCTGGTGAAGCACCGACGATGACGGGTTGGCCGGCCAGTTCAGGTGAGTCGCGTTGTTCCACGGAGGCGTAGAAGGCATCCATATCGAGGTGGAAAATCGTCCGTGTCACAGCGAGCGTGTGTTAAAAATTTCAGCCGAGCGGATGTTGCCGCGCGATCCATTCTTGGACGGGGTGATTGCCGACAAGGTGCTCGTCGATGATCCTTGCGCAGCGCTCCGGTGTGACTTCCCCATACCAAATCCCATCGGGATAAACGGCCATCCACGGACCCTGACAGCAAATACGAAAGCAGGCCGCCTTGGTTCGCATGACAGGGATGCCCAAGTCGCGGATACGGTTCTTCAGCGCCTCCCAGATTTCCATCCCCGCCGCTTCCGAGCAGCAGTCCGGGCCGATGCAGAGAAAAACGTGCCGCTCGCTGGCGGCGAGGCCCATTTTAGAAAATCCGGCATCCCACTTTTCCATTACGCGAGTTCGCTCTCGATTTGTTTGAGGCGTTGGTAGAGCGGAGTCAGGCCTTCAGGGATGATGCGAACGCCGCCGATGACCGCCATGAAGTTTGAGTCCCCGCTCCAGCGTGGAACGATGTGGATGTGAATGTGATCGTCCACACCCGCTCCTGATGCGCTCCCGAGATTCCATCCGATATTGAACCCGTGCGGATGAACGGCCTTTTCGAGCAGGCGTTGGGCGTGGATGCTGAGTTTCCAGAGATCGAGAATTTCATCCTCAGTGATCTCGGCCATTTTGCAGACTTTGCGATTGGGGACGGCCATCAAATGCCCGGCGGAGTAGGGGTATTTGTTCATGATGAGGAAGGCTGTCGGTCGCCGAGAGACGACAAGGTGAGTGGCATCATCGGTTGAGGCGGCAGCTAGGGACAGGAAGTCGCCACTGATTTTGTGTTCGGCTTGAAAATATTCGACACGCCAAGGGGCCCAGAGCGACTCGATGTGATTCTTGGGGAATGTCTCGTTCATAGAAGGCTATTATGCTTGCGCATGGGGAATGAGGCGATGCGTTTTTGCAGGAACGTTGAGGCCGAAATCAGCGGAATTGACCACAACCGACCAAAGGGAGATAGATTGCCGAAGGCAACTCCGAAGGAGTGAACGAAGTGAATCAAAGGACACAGAGAGCACAGAGAGCACAGAGAATCAGTTATTTGCACTTTCATGAGGATCCAAGTTTTGTGCAACGTCCCAAACTCCTAAGGGAATCCTTTGGGCCGATTCCTATACCTTGTAACTCATTCTGTGAATTTCGTTCATTCTGTCTAAAAATGCATTTAGAAAAAAACGAACACGGGTTTGCGCTTCGCCTTTTTTCGTGTCTAAGGTTAAGCCTGTCGCACGGGTATGGATGAATTTGAATTTGAGATCGTGGATAATGATAAGCGGAATTTTTCCCGCTACCCATTGGAGCGTCTCAAAGCCATTGCTCCCACCTATGCCGAAAGATCGCCGCAAAGGCTGGCGTGTGTCGAATTAATAGCTGAGCGCGAGCATGCTTTGGCGCAGGGCGAGATTCGCCAAGCGGCTAAACGAGCAAAGTGGGCGCTCATTCTCTCGGTGGTCTCGCTGGTCGTGGCTGTGGGATTTGTGATCGTTTTTCCGATCCTGCGCCCTGTGCCTCGGGAGCAGCCTGTCGTCGTCCGAAGGGCTACCGCCTACAAGCCGCCCGCGCCCAAAGTGGTCGTCCCTGTGGAGGTGCCACCCGAGAGGGAGCCAGAACCATTGCCGCCGCTCTTGAGTGCTCCGCCGCCTACGCGGGGTGGACAATAAAGAGCTCGTGCGCGAGTACGCTGAGGCAGTAGATGGCGGCTGTTTCTGTTCTCAAAATAATTGGTCCGAGCGTGATCGGTTGGCATCCGTGTGACTTCGCGAGTGAGATCTCTGCGGGAGTAAAGTCTCCCTCCGGGCCTACGAGGACAGTGACTCGTTTCGGAAGTGCGCCGTATTGCTGAGTGTATTCCGAAAGGACGAATTTGAGCGTGCGTGCATCCGGTTGGAGGGAGGCGATGAGAAGAAGGGAGGATTTATCCGCTCGCTCCAGAAAATCCTTCATATTCATCGGTGCCGATATGACCGGGAGGTGGTTTTGGCCACATTGTTTGCAGGCTTCGAGGGCGACGGAGTGCCATTTTTCGCGCTTCTTTGCGGTTTCATCCGCATCGAGCTGAACGATGGTGCGGTCGGACAAGATGGGAACGAGCTTTGAGGCGCCGAGTTCGACGGCCTTTTGAACGATGAGGTCCATGTTTTTTCCCTTTGGAATGGCTTGGGCCAGTGTGATCTCGCAGGGTGGGGGAGGCGTCTTGGTCGTGCCAGCGATCTTCAGTGTGACTCGTGAGGATGTGGTCGAAGCGATGGTGGCTTGCCCTTCGCGTCCAGCCCCGTCGAAGACGGTGACACGGTCGCCCTCGTTCAGGCGAAGCACGTGCGAGCAGTGGTGGGATTCCTCGGAATCCAACGTGGCGGAATCCCAATTCTCAGGTCGTAGATGAAAGCGGTGCATGTTTTTTAAAAATGTAATCACGGAGTGAGTCGCGCCAGTGGCGTGGAGAAATGCCAGTCACTGAAGTGAGTTTCCGTGTGGAAAGAATGGAGAAAATAGGACGCGGCGCAATGAATTGTTTCATGTCAGCGAGTCGAATTGGGGCCACGGTTGTTGTTCGGACTGGTACGCCCGCTTCACTTGCAACGGCCAGCGCGTGGGCGCCATATTCCTGCCATGAACACTCGCCCGCATTGCAGGCATGGTAGAGTCCGCCTGGCAGATCCAAATTGAAAAAAGGCTCTATCCACTCTGCGGCATCGACAGCCGAGGTGGGGGAGGAAAATTTATCGGCTATCGCTTCAACGTGGTCTTCGGTTTGGGCGCGTGAGATCAAGGCATCTACGAAGGAGGGCTTCGCTGGCCCAAAAACCCAAGAGACCCGCACAACCATACCGAGTCGACCGGTAGCGAGAACTTCGTTCTCACCATCTAGCTTCGTGGCTCCATACCAACCGCAAGGGTGCGCGACATCGCTCTCGGTGTAAGGTTCACGTTGGGTACCATCGAAGACATAATCCGTGCTGAAGTGGATGAGACGCGCTCCTCGGGCCTCGGCGCTGCGGGCCATCACTCCGGGGGCGACGGTATTGACGACACGGGCTTCTTCGCGGTCCTGCTCACAGCGATCCACGTTGGTGAGCCCCGTGCCATTCACCAGAATATCGAAATCGTAGGAATCGAGGAGACGCTCCAAAGCGCCGGGATCGGCGACATTGAGCTCTGGTCGCTTCAGTGCCGTGACCTTGTGATGCGCTCGCCAACATTCCGCAAGGGATCCCGCTAAGCGTCCGCCAGCGCCAAGGATGAGGATTTTTTTTGGCGAAACTGGCATGTGGAATTAAATCTCCATCGCTCCGGTTAGGCTCCGGATTCAGCCGGCGTGGCCTCGATACGCGGAAAAAGAGGGACGGGTTCGCCGAGCACGTGGCCATCGGGTAATAGTCCCCAAGTTGATTGCTCCATCGAGACGGGTCCAGTCCAGTTGAGTTGCGCGCGGATCGCATCGGCCTCCTTGGGAATGATCGGAGTCATCAGGATCGAGACGATGCGGAGGGCCTCCGAGAGGCTGTAGAGAACCTCATCGAGTTTGTCGGCTTGCTCTGGATCCTTGGCGAGTTTCCAAGGGGCGGTCTCTTCCACGTAGGCGTTGCAGCGGGTCACAATCTCCATCACAGACTCCAAAGCCGCCTGCAATTGGAAGGCCTCCATTTGTTTTTTGTAGGCGGCGGCTTTTTCATTCGTGAAGTCCGCGAGCGGCGAATCCATGCGGCGAAGGGCTCCTGCACGGTAGCGCTTGGCCATATTCAAGGTGCGGTTGAGGAGGTTGCCGAGGCTGTTGGCGAGATCGGTGTTGTAGCGTTGAATGAGGCGCTCGTTGCTGAAGTCGGCATCGCGTCCGGTGGCGATGTCGCTCAAGAGGTAGTATCGGAGAGCCGCACAGCCATACTTTTCCGCAAGCGCGGAGGGGTCCACGATATTGCCGAGACTCTTGCTCATCTTCGCACCCGCGATATTCCACCATCCATGCACGAGGAGAGCGGGAATTTGTTCGTCTGTGAATCCAAACGCATGGAGCATGATCGGCCAGTAGATGCCATGCGGGGGAATGAGGATGTCTTTGCCGATCACGTGAACGGCTGGCCACTTGGCTTCGAAATCCGTTAAATCCGCTCCCGGTGCGGCATCGTAGCCCGCGAAACTGATGTAGTTCACTAGCGCGTCGAACCAAACGTAGGTCACGAAGTCCGAGTCGAACGGAAGCTCGATGCCCCAAGTGAGGCGGGATTTCGGGCGGGAGATGCAGAGGTCGCCGGAGAGTTTTTCCACGGCATTGCGGAGTTCGGCCACGCGGAATTCCGGTATCACGATCGGGTTTGCAGATCGGGTGCGAGTATCGATGAGGTCGAGGAGCCATTGGCGGCTCTCAGCGAGTTTGAAATAGTAGTTTTCTTCTTCGATGAGGACGACCTCGCCCCATTCTTCGCCGAACTCGCCATCCGGACCCCGTTCCTTATCGGTGAGGAATTGCTCTTGCCGCACGCTGTAGTAGCCGCTCTGGGAGGATTTGTAGAATTTTCCTTCGTCCCATAGGCGTTGGAGGATCCCTTGAACGCAGGATTTATGGACGTCAGATGTCGTCGCGGCCCAGGCATCGTATTTCACGTCGAGCTTCTTCCAGAGGGCGAGAAAAAGTTCCGTGATTCCGTTCACAAATTCAACTGGCTCGATGCCGCGTTGCTGGGCGGATTGCTGAACCTTCTGGCCGTGTTGGTCCACGCCGGTGAGATAAAATACCTCGCGTCCACTCAGGCGCTGGAATCGGGCAATGGTGTCAGCGAGAATTTTTTCATAGGCGTGGCCGATGTGCGGGGCACCATTCGTGTAGTCGATCGCGGTCGTGATGAAGAATGTCTTTGGCATGGTTTTGAAATTGGGTTTTGCAGCGGCAGATTAAGTTTCAAGCTTCACTTTTCCACCCCAAGAAATAATGCGAGCCTTCACGCCTGCGGCTTCGGCCTCGGCGATCTGGTGATTGCGAACATAAAAGAGGGAGAGGCTCGACCAAGCGAGTTGGTCGTTCGGGCGAAGCTCTACGGCGCGGAGACCGGCTTGAATCGCTTCGACTGGCTGACCGCCTTTCATTAGAGCCATTCCGAGAGCGTGCCAGCCGTCAAAAAAATCGGGCTCGATCTCGACACAGCGGCGGTATTTTTCAATCGCGGCATCGAGGTCACCGATGGCTATGTCGCCGGTTGCGTCATCAAAAATCTCAGCAACGCGATCCTCCATCAGCCTTGGGTGTTCCCCGGCATGGTGATTTTGGCGGCTTCGCGGCTTGTACGCAGCCATTCCGCAAAGAGAAGGTCCCGCTTGTTGCGGATCATGTTGGTTCGGATTTCGGACTCTCTGTCACCGAAGGCCTTCGAATCCGCTGGGCCGCGCGCGGTCAGGCGAACGGCAAAGGCGCCCCAGGGAGCCTGCGCGAGATTCGAGATTTCGCCGTCTTTTAGCAAAAGGGTGTTCGCTGTGATGAGCTGTTGCTCGGACGTGGCATCTTTCGCTGCGGGAACCACCGCAGTGAGATTTTCAATAGTCACACCTGGCGATGTGGCGGCTTCATTGAGGGGCTTGCCTGCTTGAAGGGCGCTGCGGATCGAGTTCAATGCGGCGGTCGTGGACTGCATGAAAAGCTGATCGGATTTTTGCGTGCGAAGACGGGCTTCAATCTCAGGCTTGGCCTCGTCCAGAGTGAGTGGTCGGGCGGGATTGACTTCCGTGATCTCAAAAATATAAAACGCATCCCCAGCTTGAACGACATCGCTCGACTTGCCGGGGCCGGCAAGAAGGAAAGCCGCTGGAGCGAGGGATTGAGCGATCAAAGTCGATTTCGGGTCGCCGTTTTTTGGTTGGGAGCCGGATCGATCAAAGGCTGCGAGCTTCGTGATTTTGAGGCCCGCATTTTTGGCTGCGGTTTCGAGAGAGACGGATCCTTGCGCGATCGTATCAGTGACGACGCTGGCAGCGTTGGCGAGCTTTTGAAGGGCTTCGGTTTTCTCTTTCCCCTCCAGCTTGGAAGCTTCGGGCAACTCGAAGGCAACATAGTTGATCGCGCGGGTTTCTGTGGTGTTCAGCGCGGCTTTGTTGTTCTCGAAGATCGATGCAATTTCCTCTGGAGCGACGGGGACGCTGTCGGACTTGGCATCTTTGTTGAACTTGATCACCTCGGCCGTTACGGGTTGGAAGATCCTCATTGTGGCTTTGAGTTCCTCCTCAGACATGGCGGCTGGCGCCTCGACGATCTCGCTCAAGCTTTCGAGCCGAATCGCGTCGCGCATCACTTCTTCGAGTTGACGCTCTGTAAATCCACGAGGGGTTAATTGCTCGCTGACAAAGGTCGAGTATTTGCGCGGGTCAAATTGGTTTTCGGATTTGAAGAGCGGGAGGTTTTTGATGCGGTCAGCCACTTGGTCGTCTGTCGGTTCGATGCCGAGTTCACGCGACTGATGCTGAAGAACGATGAGATTCCAGACAAATTCCGAGAGTGCCGCTTCGCGCTCTTGGGCCATTCCGCCTAGCTTACGAAGAAGGTCATACTGACCTAGCGACATCGTGAGTTGGTAGTTTTTTACATGGCGGTCGATGGCGACCTGAGTGAGGGCCTTGCCGTAAATCACAGGGTTCCGGACATTCGAGAGATCGTCGAGTTGCCGAGTATTATACAAAAATATAAACGCGACGATGGTAAGTGCCGAGATAAGGAGCATGAGGACGCGTTGGTTTTTTCGAAAGATGTGAATCATAAAAAATGACAAAAATATTGATTAAGCGGGAAAAAAGTTTTAGTGACTTTACGTAATGAAAGCAAGCCCCCCACGTTTATTAGCGTTTGTAGTGTCGATGGCCGCTTGTTCTTTTGCAACATCGCACGCTCAAGATGCCGTCGTTCAGAACGACGGGAAGACATCCAGCGGTATCATCACCGGAGTTAAAGCCAACGCCGTTCGTATCAAAATCGGTCCCGTGGAAACGGCTGTCCCTCTCGCGAATGTGAAATCGGTGACCATGGCGCCGCCAGCCGATTATGCCGTCATCGTAGCCGCTTGGAGCAAAGGTGACCCTGCTGCCACTATCGCAAAGCTCATTCCGCTGGTGGAAAAATTCAAAGGTCTTCCGACCCCTTGGGCTGAGCGTGCGTGCTCGATCCTCCCCGAGGTTTACCTTGCTATCAATAAGCCAACCGAGGCGGAGGCTGCCCTAGCCGAGTTTCAAAAACTCTACCCTGAGTCAGGTTCTTCTTCTCAGCTTCTCCTTGCTCGCCTCTCTCTTTCCAAGAAAGATTTTATCGGAGCGAAGGCTCGATTGGAGCCGCTAGTGAAGGCAGCGAAGGCAGCAAAACTTCCGAAAGGATCGGAAGCGGTCACTTATAGTCAGGCCTTGCTTCTCATGGGGAACGTGCTCGAACAATCTGGGCAAAAGCCAGAGGCTCTTGAAAATTACCTTCTCGTCACAACCATTTTCAATAAAGATAGCGCAGCTACAGCCCAAGCCGAAGCAAGGGCCAAATCCCTCAACGAAGAAAAAGTCATTGTCCCTTGACGTTCTGATCCATTAGAAAAAACCTATGCCCAAACTCAAGTCCACCCTCCAACGTCTCCTCCCGATCTTGCTTCTCGTTTTAGCAAGCCCCCTCGCCATGGCTTCCGACAAGCCACCAGAGGAGATGAATATCATTCAAACGATTCTCCATGGC
>RFZT01000009.1 GCA_009920585.1 bacterium | reverse complement strand
TCGGGCACGACATGCTCAAAGATCTACCTAGGGGGAGTGTGGTTTTTGGAGGAACCGATCCCGGCCGCTTCGTGCCGACATACATGATCCTTGGGGAAAGCGGTCAGTCGCCCAAGCTGAAGCGGGACCCCGCCTTTGATCGCCGCGACCTTTACATCATCACGCAAAACGGCGTCGGTGAACCGCTCTACCGCAATTACCTCGCCGACCAATACAGCGCAAATCGTCCTGCTCCTAAAAACGTCTTCGAACGCTGGCTCGATCGAGCCGACGCCTATCCAGAAAAACCGCTTGTTTTCCCCACCGAGGAGGAAATTAAAGCCGCAGTGAAAACCGAAATGAAAACCGCAACTGATGCGGGAACATTAGAACCCTCGATTCCGCATAGTGTCGTCACTCGATTGATTTGGGAAAAAAACCGCGATGCGCACGATTTTTTTGTCGAGGAAAGTTTTCCTCTCGAGTGGTCCTACGATCACGCCCTCCCTCACGGCCTCGTTTACAAAATAACCAAAGATCCCCTGACAGAAATTCCAAAAGAAGTCGTCGAACAGGATTTTGCTTTTTGGGGGGCCTACATTGACAAGCTTCTCGCTGACCCCAACTACGCAAACGACTTTGACGCTCAACGTTCCTTCTCCAAGTTGCGGGCAACGACAGGTAATCTCTACAAAAACCGCAAAATGGATCAAGAGGCCGAGCGAGCGTATCGTCAGGCCCTCTCGCTCTGGCCGGGCAATGGGGAGAGTCTTCATGCGTTGAGCCGCATGCTTTGGGAGCGGGAGGAATTCGATGCTGTGCTTGAAATGCTGAAGGTTCCGCTCGAGGAAGACCCCAACTCTGTTGGACTCTGGCAGCTCTTTCTTATGGCCGAGAAACGCAAGGAGCTTCAAGGCGAGATTACCGGTCTCGAGAAGGCCATCGAGAAGGACCCGAAAAACTCTAAGGATGTCATCAAGCTTCTCCAACTTTACGCTTCTGTCGGCGATATCACACAAGCCCACGACTTACTCAAAAAATCCCTCCTTCTTTTTGCAAATGAGACCGACTTTTTGGTCTTCGCCACCGAATTTGCGGAGGCTGGCAAGTGGCCAACGGATTCTTTAGCAGCAGCGGTGTCGCTTGTGGCGATCCATCCCTGAACAACGACAAGGATAAGTTTTTCCCAGCTGCGCAGTCCGCCATCGAAAAGGGCGGTCTGCCGATGAGGGAATTCATTGATCGCCAGCCCCTCTTTAAGGATATGCGTAGCGAACCCGCTTACAAAAAACTCCTCGGACAGGACAAAGCCAATCCGCTTTAGCCGATCCTCAAAAAGGAATTATTATACCATCTATATAAAGCACCTGGATACAATAAAATGAGCTGCAAAAATAGATGCGTGAGGAAAAAACAAAGGCATCGCCTTTTTGGCCTTTGAGGAAGTTACGGCCCGGTCGAAAGTCGCTTTTGAGGTGTCCGACCAGTGGTTCGACCGCTGCTCGCCTAGAGAACCTCTGTCGTGCTTTTCGTCTTCGTAGTTAGTTGCGTCTTTTTCGAAGGTTTATGTGTCACGCATTATTCAAAGCGCCCTTTATCTCACTATGGGCACGCCCTTGAGCAGAAGGCTCTCGACGAATCCCGTGTGGTAAACGCCACGGCGGAAGTCGGAATTTTGCATGATGGCCTGCTGGAATGGGATCGTGGTCTTGATGCCGGTGATCATGTATTCGCCCAATGCCCTCGACATGCGGTTGATACACGCGGTGCGGTTGGAGGCAGTGGCGATGACCTTGGCGATCATGGAATCGTAGTTCGACGGGATCGGGTAACCGGCGTAGGCATGCGAATCGATGCGAATGCCGCGACCACCGGGGGCATAGTAAAGATCGATATTGCCGGGGCAGGGTTGGAAATTTTTTTCTGGATCCTCAGCATTGATGCGGCACTCGATGGCATGTCCACGCGGTTGGGCGTTGATGACGTGCGAGCTGAGATGTTCGCCTGCGGCGATTTGAATCTGGTGCTTCACGAGATCACAACCATAGACCTCTTCGGTGATCGGGTGTTCGACCTGAATGCGGGTGTTCATTTCCATGAAGTAGAAATTCCCGTCATCGTCGACGAGATACTCGATGGTGCCGGCATTCTGATATCCGACGCTTTCGCAGAGTTTGATCGAGGCATCGCCCATCTTTTTGCGAAGCTCGGGGGTCATGAGCGGAGATGGACATTCCTCCACGATCTTCTGGTTACGGCGCTGCAGGGAGCAATCGCGCTCACCGAGGTGTACGACGCGGCCGTGCTGGTCGCCGAAGACCTGAAACTCAATGTGGTGGGGATTAACGATGAACTTCTCGATGTAAACGGCACCGTTGCCAAAGGCTTTTTCGGCCTCCATGCGGGCGGCGTGGTAGCCTTGAACGAGGCTCCCCTCGTTGCTGGCGATGCGCATGCCGCGACCACCACCACCGGCGACGGCCTTAATCATCACGGGATACCCAATCTTGCGGGCCACACGAAGGGCCTCGGCCTCATCCGCGATGATGCCATCGCTACCGGGAGAAATAGGAACGCCAGCAGCACGAGCGCAGTCACGGGCGGAATTTTTGTCGCCCATCATGCGAATCGCTTGGGCTGTCGGGCCAATGAACTTAATATTGCAGGAGGCGCAGACATCCGCGAAGTGAGCGTTTTCTGCTAAAAATCCATATCCTGGGTGGATGGCATCGACATCGGATATCTCGGCAGCACTGATGATGCGGTCGATCTTGAGATAGCTATCCGAACTGGCAGCCGGGCCGATGCAAATGGCCTCGTCCGCGAGTTGGACATGGAGGCTGTGGATATCGGGCTCGGAGTAGATGGCTACGGACTGGACACCCAGTTCCTTACAAGCCCGGATGATGCGAAGTGCGATCTCGCCTCGATTGGCGATCAGGATTTTTTTGAACATGGGAGTTGATCGGATGCGTTACTTCAAACGGAAGAGGGCCTGGCCGAATTGCACTGGCTTACCATTCTCGGCACAAATCTCGACGACTGTTCCAGAGACTTCGGCCTTCACCTCATTCATCACCTTCATCGCCTCGATGATGCAAACAACCGTATCAGGGGTGATTTCTTGTCCTACCGAGATAAAGGCGGGAGATTCGGGTGACGGCGAACCGTAAAATGTGCCAACCATCGGCGATTTGACCTCGATGCCGGTCGAGGCAGGAGCAGCAACTGTGGCAGGCGCGGCCTCTGTGATGGTCAACGGTTGGGCCGCCGGTTCACTCCATTGAACAAGCGGTTGCGTACTGATGTATTGGGGGGAACCCGGTGCACCAGAGGTCTTGAGGGTGATCTTGAAACCTTCCTTTTCCATTTTGAAAACGGCGACGCCGTTTTTCTTCATGAGGTCGATGAGTGAGCGAATTTCTTTGATGTCCACGGTAAGTAGGGTGTTTAACTGAGATATAAGAATGCCATGCCCGATCGGAAACGGTCAAGCCATTGAATGATCGCCATCCGGTTAATCTCACACTTTCGACTCATGTAGAAAAGTCGCCAAGACCACCGTCAAATGCGTCATTGCGAAATTCCACTGAAGATGCTGGATCGACTCGCTGGGGCATTTGGGCTTTATAAAAAGCTCCCCCTCACTCCTTCAGGGCGCGTATTTTTTTGTGAACCCTTGTTCCCATTGCGGCTGCAGCGAAGGCGAGGCCGATTACAAACCCGAACCAGATTCCTCGCGCACCGTATCCCAATGGGAAAGCCGCTACCCATGAGGTCGGTAAGGCTAATGCCCAATACGATATCATCCCAATGAAGAAGGGAACCTTGGTGTCGGCAAATCCACGAAGGGCGCCGGAAGACACAATCTGGAGGCCATCGAAAATCTGAAAAATCCCGGCGAGGGCGAGTAACTGCACGGTCAAGGCGCGGACGGCAGCATCCTCCACAAAGCAATCGGCAATCGAGTTACCCATCGTGAGATAAATCGCGGCGAAGATCGACATCACAAAAACGGTCATTCCCAGTGCACCTCGGATGATGGGACGAATCTGTTCCGCATCACCCGAGCCTCTTGCTTGGCTGACTCGCACGCTGACCGCTTGGCCGATACCAAGTGGAACCATGAATGTGGTCGCGGCGCAGGAGAGCGCAATCTGGTGCGCGGCGAGCGGAACCATGCCCAGCCATCCCATCATCACCGATCCAATGGAAAATCCTGTGACTTCCGAGAGGTTTAAGCCTGCGGAATGGATGCCGATGCGAAAGAGGCGACGGGACTCAGCGACTAAGCCCGGTGCTAGCCAATGTTTCGGCCAAATCCCAGTGAGGGACCGCGAGCAATAAAGGAGCACGCCGAGCATCGCGGCAATGCGACTCAGAAGGGTTGCTAATCCCGCTCCGGTGAGGCCCATCGCGGGCGACCCCATGTTTCCAAAAATGAAAATCCAATTTAAAAACACATTCAGAAAGACAGCGCCGATCATGATCCAGAAGGGGGGCCATGGCTTGGCTAGGGATTCGCAGACATTCTTGGCTGTTCCCGTGATGAAAATCGGAATGAACGACCATGCGCAGAGAAGAAAATAGCCACCGACGGCGTGGTTGACCTCCGGAGGTTGGCCGAGGACATGGAGGAAAGGCAGGGTGACATGGGCGGTAACCGCTAGAGCGCCACCCATCAAAAGAGACAGTAAAATTCCTCCACGTAGGCTTTCTCCAGCAAGTTCGGGGTTGCCGCTTCCGAAGGCATGCGACGCGCGGACGCTCACAGACGAAAGCAACCCGAAGCCGAAGACCAGCGGCACGGACAGAATCGTATTGGCAAAGGCGCAGGCAGCGAGAGGGAGGACACCGACCCAGCCGACCATCACGGTGTCGACTAACCCCATGAGCATTTGGCCAAGGAATCCCGCCACGATGGGGAAAGCCAGGGCCAATGTTTTGCGATTTTCTCCGCGGTGGTTCGAAATCAAGCTTCCTCCACAATGCGGTGGAAGCGCTCGATGGATGCAGCCAATCCGGTGACTGGATCAATGACCACAAGCGCTCCGCAAACTTTCGCCTGACCTCGACCGACTGGGAATTTCGAGGGCATGCAATCCAGAAACTTTTGAATCACGGGGCCATGTTCTCGGCCGAGAATAGAATTCACGGGACCGCACATGCCGGCGTCACATAAGAAGGCGGTTCCGCCGGGTAGGATCTGCTCGTCAGCCGTCTGAACGTGCGTGTGCGTTCCGACCACGGCCGAAACCTTGCCGTCCAAGTAGCGCCCGACAGCGATTTTCTCGCTCGTCGTCTCCCCGTGTACATCCACAAAAATGACTGGCGTTTCCTCGCGCAGGCGCTCGACTTCGGCCATCGCGGTCGTGAAGGGATTTTCCAGAATCGGCTGCATGAAGGTACGGCACTGCACATTGAGCACGGCTATCTTCCCCTTGGCCGTATCCAGCACGACGCTGCCGCTTCCGGGGGTTCCAGCGGGGTAATTGACCGGACGGAGGAGGCGCGGCTCCGTGGCAATGTAGGCGGGCGTCTCTTTTTGATCCCAAACATGGTCGCCGGTGGTGATGACCGCCACGCCCGTTCGGAGGAGGTCGATCGCTATTTTAGCGGAAATGCCGCGCCCATTGGCAGAGTTCTCGCCATTGACGACCACGAAGTCAGCGAAGCCTTCCTTCAAGACCTGTGAAACAACGTATTTTGCAGCCGTGCGGCCACACTCACCCACGATATCACCGAGAAACAAAAGACGAATCATGAATCCTTTTTATAGCAACTGGGAGCGAACGCATTTAAAAAATCCCTGTGAGACCGTATCATTTTCTTCCGCTCCTATTTTTGGGCTCCCTTTCGTTGGCAACGGCGAAGCTCACGCCTCTCGCTCCGAAGCCCGATTGGCATGATCTCGACAAGTATCAGCAAACCATCACGCGCAGCGAATTCACCGATCTGCTCAACCGCATCTATGCACCCGGTGGAGCTGCGAAAGGCCTGATTGATATCACTTCCGGAAGTGCAAAAATTAGAACCTCGGAGGGTCGGCCACCCTACGTTTTGAAATTCGCGGCCACCCAAGGCTCCGCTCAACCTGTTCCCAAGTATTGGCGGGCTCGCAGGGAGATAGCTCCATCCACCTCGCAACCACTGAGCGGCTTAAAAATAGCGATCGATCCTGGGCATATCGGCGGCAAGTGGGCAAAAATCGAGGAGCGCTGGTTCCAAATCGGAAATTCCAAACCTGTTGTCGAGGGGGACATGACGCTTCAGGTCGCGAAGCTACTTGTTCCCCGCCTGAAGGCCATGGGAGCCGAGGTCTGGCTCGTCCCGCGCAGCTCCGCTCCACTGCTGCCGCATCGCTGCGCGAGAAAAAAGAAAAAACCACCAGCAGCTCGATAGCCAGGGAAAGCGAACGGCTTTTCTACCGTGCCAGCGAAATCCGTAAGCGCGCGGAGTTGGTGAACGGCAAGATCAAGCCCGATCTCGTTCTATGTCTGCACTTCAACGCGGAAGCATGGGGAAATCCCGCCAAGCCTTCCCTTGTGGATAAAAACCATCTTCACTTTCTCATCACTGGGGCATGGAGCCACAAAGAGTTGGAATACGAAGATCAGCGATTTGAAATGCTCGTCAAGCTGCTCAATCGCACATTCCCAGAAGAAAAAGCGGCCACGCAGGCCCTTACTAAAAGCATGGTTGCCGCAACGAAGCTTCCACCCTTCATTTACCATGGCTCCACGGCCGTGCGGGTCTGTGATAGCGACTATATCTGGGCTCGGAACCTCCTCGCGAATCGCTTGTTTCAGTGCCCAGTGATCTATGTCGAACCCTACGTCATGAATAGCCGCAGCGTTTTCAAGCGCATCCAGGCGGGTGACTACGCGGGCCGCAAATCCGTCGGCGGTCAGTCGCAGCCCAGCATTTTCCAAGAATATGCGGATTCCGTCGCGGCGGGACTAGCCAAGTATTACGCCGGTCGGTAAATAACAGCGTCGGACGCGCTAAGAAATCCGCATTCGGATTTGATTCCGCAGGATTAGGTAAAGAGAGCAGAATAGGGCGAAGCTCGAGACGAGGAGCACGCCAACGTTGAACCAAAGCATTCCTACTTTGAGCCCAAGGTATTCCTTTACGGGGCCGAAGAAGACATTCAAATGGCGGTTCTCGCGGTAGTCGCTTTGCTCCATCTCGGCCTTGGAAATGAGGTCGGTGACTTTCTGGTTCACATACAACTGCTCTGCGGTGAAGCCGGTGCCGAGTTTTTTGAATTTCGAGCGGTCGAAGGGGGCGCCGTCGATGACTTGGTCGATCAAGCCAAAGGCGCGGTTCATTTTGCTCGGAGTCGAGGCCTCGAGGCCAGAAAGCAGCGCGAGGGTATCTTTCAGATCTTCCAAGCGTTCTTCTTGTTGTGGGGTCGGATTTTTCTTACGAACGATTTCGTAGATCATCGATTGGATCTTTTCTTGGCGGCGGGTGAGAGGATTGAGTTTTGCTTGCGCAAAAACAAGGGCCTCATAGGACCAGCGGGTCGGCATGACCTCGCAAATGAGAGGGACATGGAGATTGCTGCGTGCGGGCATGGCACTTTCAGGGTGTCGGTTTGCCCATTGCTGGATCGTGTAGATGAAATCGAGGTTGCGGTTCATCTCCTCGTATTTGATGAGGGCACCGCTGAGGATGATCTGCGGAATGAGGACGACGGGGATAATAAGGATGCCAGTCTTACTCTCGGCAACGAGTGCGGAAATCAGTAAGCCGATCGCGGCGCCACTCGCGGCGGTGAGAAACATCGCGACGAAAACAATCCAAAACCCATCCCGAAGGGAAATGAAGGCGTTGCCGATCCATGTGAAAAGCGCGCACTGGATGAGTGCGAAGAAAGCGAGCGTAAGAACTTTTGCTAATACATAGAATCCCAAGTTCACATTCAGATTCCTCTCACGCATGAGCACGGGTCGGTCGTGGATAATGTCGTCCACGCTATTCGTGAGCCCCAGAAACATCGCTACAACCAAGGTGAGAAAAAGGTAGGTCGGAATGTGGAAGGCGGATGCAAAGTCGTAAACGTCCGTCTCGGAATACCTCAACACCATGCCGGTGAGAACAGCCAGGAGGGGGGCTTCGAGAATGGTCGTGAGAAGATTGGCTCGGTTGCGGAGTTTGCTGAGAAAAGCTCGCTTGAGGAGGATCAAAAACTGGCGCCCTTGTTCTTTAGGTCTAAGCCGGTCGCTTCCGGACTTTGGTTGGGGAACGGGCGGCGAAGGTTCGCGGGGCGGCGTGGGATGTTGGACGTCCTTCAGTAGGCGATGCGACTCATATTTGTCGCGCCAGTAGTCAGGAGAAAATCGGCGGGCGGGCACGAGTTGACCGCGATTGTTTTCCTCGAGAATGATGTCGCCGCCGAGGTCGCGAAGTGGTGTCTCTAGGACATCAAAGATGAATTCCGGACGCGTGGTGCCGCAGGATTCACAACCCCCGATGGCTTTCGCTTTGGTCTGGCGGCTTTCCGCTTCGGCGAAGTATTTCAGCGTCTCTTGCGGCGTTCCGAAGAAGACCAACTTGCCGCCACGGTCCAGCACAATGGCTTTGTGAAACATCTGGAATATCCGAGATGTGGGCTGATGAATCGTGACGAGGACGATTTTATTGTGAGCCATATCACGGATGATTTCCATGATGTGCTCGGAATCCTTCGAGCTGAGTCCGCTCGTCGGTTCGTCGAAAAGAAAGATGTCGGCAGAGCTAACCATATCGAGACCGATATTGAGCCGCTTGCGCTCGCCGCCGCTGAGGGTTTTTCGTCCCATGTGTCCGACCACGAAGCCTCGGCGTTCATTGAGGCCAAGTTCGGCCAACTTGCCGTCGATGCGCCGCATTCGCTCGCGGTTACTGAGATGCGGGGCGCGGATCGCCGCAGCAAACGAGAGGTTTTCCTCAATGGTGAGGTGCTCGTCGAACGCATCGTATTGGGGGATGTAGGTGACGTATTTTCGAAGAGGTTCGTAGTTTTGATAAAGCGAGCGATTATTAAAAAGCACCTCGCCTTGCGTGGGGGAAAATTGGCCTGATAGGGCTCTTAAGAGTGTACTCTTGCCGCACCCGCTCGCCCCCATCACGCAGACCATTTCCCCGCGTTCCACAGCGAAGGCAACTCCGTCCACAGCGACCGATCCGTTGCCGAACCGACAAACCAAATCGCGCACATCCAGCGTGCGAATCACATTTTTTTCCTCTTCGATGAGGCGCTCGGAAAAGTTGCAACGCAGACTTTGGCCGACATCCACGCGGATCATGTCGCCATCGGCGAGCAATGAGGTATTCCGGACGGGAACGTTGCCAACGAGGATGGGGCGGTCCGCCTGCAAAACTTCAAGTTGACCGGTCTTTTTGTCGTAGTCGCAGGAGATTTTTAGGAGAATGTCGCCTCCCGGTCCTGGGGCGAGAAGAATATCGTCCTCTTCCAGCAGTCCGGGGTTATTGGACACAAGATATTCACTCTTTGAAGGGCTGAGCTGGAATCGACCGCCGTAGGAACGGGCGCGTAAACGCAGATAGTCGAGGTCGAGTTCACTGTCATCATGGAAAATAATTTTGTCTTCTAGGGTGGCGATGACTTCACGACCGGCGTGAAGGCGAGTGCCATTAAGGACGGCGTCGACATCCTTGATGGCCTTTACGCGCACACGAAGTCCGAAGGCGACTTGCAGGCAGGTGTCACGCGTTTTGCTTTTTTCCAACGTCACTTCATCATCATCATTCACAGCAACGAAAATCTCGGGAAGAGTGACGTTTTTCTTGGCGTTGAAATAAAAAATGAGGTCCGCGTAGGTGAGAACGAGGTCATCCACGAGGACGCGTTGACCCGCGTAGAGTCTCGCGAATCCACCGGACTCCAGTGCACGACCCTGGACGATCAGGTCACGGCCGCTGAGGTTTTTGATCATGACCAAGCTGCCAAAGCGGTAGGCATTGAGTCTCTCATGGGGTTCAAGGCCCTCAAGCACCACGTCGGCGTGATCGGGGTGGCCTAAGCTCACCATTTCCAAAGGGGAAGTCCCAGTGCTGAAAATCGAGGAGTCCGTTTTATCGTCCGCATTAAGTTGGTAAACGATATCAATCGCTTGGGTGGCCATTCCCAATCGGGACATGAACGCGTAATAGGCCACGACGGCATCATTTTTTAAGCCGGCCCTAGCGATGAGATCATAAAGTTGGACGCCCAGCAGAATTTTGCGTTCGTCGCTCAGTTGACCAGCCAACTTCAGGGCCATCGCATCCAGATCCTGCCTCTGGTCGAGGGCGTTTCGAAAGTGCTCCCGCAATTCCGAGTAAACGGCATCCGGGTAATCGTAGCGAAGGAACCCTAGGCTGGAATCAATCTCCTCCTCGACCAACTCGCCATCCACACGGGAAAAAGCTGCCAACACTTGAATTAGTGTCGGCAAGAGGTTCGGAGCCTCTGTGACTGTGCGGGGCTTGCGGAGGAGGCGGCGCAGGGCGCGCCTGCCGCTGGCTTGGGCACGCGCAGCCAGTCGCGCAAGGCGTTCCAAGCGGTTTTGCAGGCTCCGGGGCGCGTCAGGACTGTTGAGAGGTTCCACTGCATTGGACGATAACTTTGCAGGCGTTCCAATGCAATGCGCTCCTTGAGGTATTCGGCGTAAAATTGACAGCGCAGGCCAAACCCGCTTTCATCTCCGCCACATGAACCGCTTTTTTATGCCGCTCTGTGCTATACTGCTTGCTCTCTTGCTGGCAGGGTGCGCCACTCCGCAGGAGGGCCCCGCTATCCGTTTAGATAAAGCCGATGTTTTGCCGCTGGCGCTGGATGATAATTACAAAATCGGAAAAATCCTCCTCGACACCTTTAATCCTGAAATTGTCGAGACAAAGACGAAAAGCGAGCCGATCCTCTTCGAGCGGGCCCGCCGCACTTGGGGAGCGATCGACAATCTTGAGATCTCCAAACGCCACGGGAACTACTACACCATTTACTGGAAAAGCTCGATGCCGTCGGACGTGACTATGCGCTTGGAATACCGCCAAGCGGGTCTCGGCAACTTCGTGATGGCCCAAGAGCGTTCCTATTCCCAAGTATGCGGATCCTACAGATCCACCTTCGAGGTGACCGGAGATGACTATTTGGAGGCCGGACTCGTCACTTCTTGGCGAATTCTCCTTATCAAAGATCGCAAAATTGTGGCCCTAGGCCAATCGTTTATGTGGAGGTAGCTCATTTGACAACGTACGCGACCCAGTTCTAATTACATCAAAGATATTGTGAGCAAAACATCATCCATCCTTGTCGGGAGTTCAAGGGATACTGTTTGGTTGAAAGTGGACGGACGGGGCACCTTCGAGAACAGCCAGTGTGTGAAGGAATTTGTTGGGCGAATGATTGCGAAGGGCAGTCAGCAATTTGTCCTAGACCTAGGCGCCTGCGAGCTGATGGACTCCACCTTTATGGGAATGCTGACCTCCGTTGCCTTCCAACTCCGTGAGGTTCAGAGCGGACAACTTCGCGTAGTGAGGGCGAATGAGAGGAATTTCTCGCTCTTGGAGAGCCTTGGCCTAGATCACCTTTTTCAAGTAGAGCCGGAACCTGGCGCGAGTGCTCCCAGCGCATTGAAGGTCGCGAGTGCGGCTTCAACCACTCCGGAGGAACAAAAAACAGCCATTCTTATCGCGCACGAAGCCTTGGTGGAAGCCGACCCCCGCAATGCGGTACGTTTCCAAGACGTGATCGAATATCTGCGGCAAGAAATCTCCGAAAGCTCAATCTGAGATCCATTCCTTTGCGTCTTCGCGGGAGATTATTGGATTAGGGAGGGATGCAGAGGGGGTTGCCCGCGGAGGCGCGGAGGGGAAAGGAGTGGGTCGGTTTGGGGATGTGTAATCGCAGCCCCCTTCTCTGAAAAAACTAAAATTTCATACATCTAAAGTAGAATGGACTTTTTTTAAGAAGCCTATAAAAGATTTTTTGTTTTACAGCAGGAGATTGCCTTCACTTTATGATGTTCGACAACAAAAACCTAGACTTGAGGATTAGATCAGTCATTTTGTGCCTCCATCTCCTTTCAAAGGTTTTCTGATTCCGAAGCATGCTTAAGATAGGCACATTGCTGATTCGAACTTATGGTTTAGCGGTAGTTTTGTGCCTTCTTGCTTTCACTCTTCCCGCCGAGGCCACGTCTCAGACCGTTCTCACCGTGCGTGAGGCGGAGTTCCGTTCCCGCTGGGCCGGCCCTCAAGAGGACCGCGAAGCCACTCCCCAGTATTTCGAGCCCAATGGTGGCCTTGATGAACCTGACCCCGAGCCCTCCCCACCAGCGCAAACCTTGGCGACGATTTCAGAAAACATGGATCTACTTGCGGATAATTTCCGCCGCCGTCTCCACTTCGGCCCGCTTGAGTTTTCCCTCGGTCTCAACAGTGGTTGGGAATACTCTTCCCAAACCTCCACTGGCGAAGCCTCCAACTCCGCCGGCAGAACCAGCCTTTTTTCCTCTCCCACTCTTGCAATCCGCTACGAGCGTGAAATCGGACTTTGGAGCGTAGCCGCTCGCTTCGCCTCCGGTTACACTTATTATTACAATCCAGACTACACCGCAGCGGGACAAGGGAGCCAACGCAACCCGATCTCCATGACGACGGGGATCGACATTGGCTACAACTCCACACGCCTTACGCTCAGTCTCTCGGCCAGCGCCTCATCCGGCAGCGGTTACGACATCATTACGGGCTCAAACAACTTGCAGACTTCAGCCTCCACATCTCTTTCTGCGCGTTATGTCATCACCGAATCCGTGAGCGCCGGCGCGGCAGCCTCGATCTCCTACTCAAAAACCTCCGACGCTCAGGTGGCCACCGGCCAGACAGCACAACCGAATAGCAACACCCTCAATGTCGGCGCGAGCACGTTTGCCGACTACCTAGTCTCCCCCAAAACAAATCTGAGATTCATACTCAGCGCTGGCGAGGATCTCCAAACCCTCCAAAACGGCGTGGATGGAGGCCGCCGCTTTGCCGACTCCATGCTCATGGTGACCTACCAGATTGCACCGAAATTTTCCGTAGATGCCGGTGGCGGCGTAGGCTACGTAACCGACCAAGATATCGCCAATCCCGAATCCGTCGGCGTGCGTCCCGTTTATAATCTCGGGATCAGTTACACTCCAACGGAGAAGACTTATTTCAAAACCAGCTACAGCTTCCAGGGAACAGACATTCGGCCGAACTTCAGCCTCGTGGCAGGATGGAACGCCAGAGCCAAGACACGACTATCCCTATCCGTTTACCAGAATCAAGGATTCTCCAGCCTCTCTCCGGATCAGTATAATGTCACCCGCGGGGCCCTCGTTACGGTTTCCCAAACTCTTATTAAAGGAATCAGCCTCTCCCTCTCCGGCGGCTATGAGCAATCTCAATATGTCGCCCTCTCCAGCACAGAGAATACAAACGCCACCGAAGGGCCACCAGATTACTTCCTGACCAGCGCTACGGTCAGTTGGCGTCTTCGTGAGTGGGCTTCTTGGCAGAACACCATGATGGTCACTTCGGGCCAAGGCAACAGCTCTAGCAACGATCTCCAAACGCGCTTCAGCACCAGCTTGAATTTGACCTTCTAAGTAGTTCTGTTTAGTTTGACACTGGAATGTTCGCTCAATCCCCTTCTCCTATCAGTTGTTTAGTTCTCATTTTCACTGCATTTACGGCATTGCTGCCTCTTTCTGCGGCCCCGCCAGTCCTTCCCCCTCCGCAGACCCAAGCAGATCCTACATCTCCAGCTGGAGCCTACCGGTCTGCCCCCGCACCAGCGCAGGAAAATCGACCTTCCCCTGCCGAAAAGCCTTCTGGAACGGACGCACCGCTTCCCTCCTTGATGGCGGGCGAGGGCGACTACATACTGTCTGCTGGCGATACGCTCGACTTGATGGTCTACAAAGAGCCCGACTTGAATATGCGCTCAAAAATTGCCCGTGACGGCCGTGTCCAATTGCCACTTCTGGGAGAGGTCAAAGTTGTTGGCATGAGCGTGCGAGAGGCTCAAGAGCATATTCGCAAACTTCTTAACGCCGACTACGTCGTGGATCCCCAAGTTTACCTGAATATTGTTTCTTATACCCAAAGGAAATTCACGATTATCGGACAAGTCACACGGCCTGGCAGCTACGAACTTCAAGGCACCGAATCTCTGGGTATTCTCGAGGCCATCGGCATGGCTGGAGGCTTTAGTCGCATCGCAGATACCCGAAACATCACTGTCAAGAGGTCCGTGGATGGGAAAACCCAAACCATCAAAGTGAACACTAAGAAACTCGAAGATCCCCATGGCGGCAGTTTCGATGTCTTGCCGGGCGATATCATCACTGTTGGTGAAAGTTGGTATTAACCGCGATCCCGTAATTCTAATTAAGCACAACTTCCGATGAGCACAGATCAGGCCATTCAACCCCGTCCCCCAGAAGCAACACCACCGCTGGAGTCGATAGATTGGCGCGAATATTTCCATGCGGTCATCGACCGCCTTTGGGTTGTTATTCTCTGCGTAATTCTAGGTGCCATCTATGCTGGATTCACCCTTTCCAAGATTGAGACCACTTATCGTGCGCGAGCCGTTCTTTTTATCGAACAGGATCAGTCCCGCATTTTGGATCCAAGGTTTTCGCAGGTGCGCGACGAGCAGATTCGCAGCATCGACATGATCAATACCGTTGTCGATTTGATTCGCAGCTACCCATTTGCCCAGCGAGTGAGCGCTCGCCTCAAGCTTGATCAGGATCCGCGCTTCCTTTCCTCTGTTGGTATACCAGCTAAGGACGGAACCAACGATCGCGCAGCTGGCGCTCTCTCTGGAATGGTGGGCGTTGTTTACCGTCCCCAAACGCGTTTGATCGATGTATCGATTACGAGCAGAGATCCGAACCTCTCCGTGAAATTGGCCAATGCTTATGCTGATGAATACATTCGCTAAATTCCTGCTTGAAGAAGCGGATCGACTGCGTAAAAAATTGCGGGTTTCCGAGGAAGCCATGCAGAGCTTTCGCGAAAGGGAGCGCGCTGCCTCCATTGAGACAATGCTCTCTTCAGCCCAAGCCCAAGTGAGCGAGGTTTCGAATAGCCAAACTCTCATACAGCGCCGCATTGAACAGATCGATAGCGATTTGGCTGTTATTCGGGCTAACACAGGTGAGTTGGAGGAGCTTCTCACTCTACCCAGCGTGGCGGCGGAACCGAAGGTAGCTCAATATTCCGAGACGTTGAATGCTCGGCAACGCGATTTAGCCATCGTCTCCCAGCGATACCGCGCAAAGCATCCGTCCTATATCGCCATCAAAACGCAAATCGACCTCACCAAGGCTGATCTTAAGCGGATACTCAAAGATGCCTTGGGTCTTCTTGATAGCTCCCGCAACCGTCTCGAAGTTCAGTCAAAGGAAATGAAGCTGGCCCGTGACGCATCCGAGGCGCGTCTTCTCGAAGTGACACACAAGGCCATCGAGTATAATGATATCAAACGCGAACAGGAAACCGACCAAGCCCTCTATAACTCGGTTATCTCGCGACTCAAAGAAGTTGATGTCTCCAAGCAACTCACGGAGTCCCCCGTTCGCATCCACGAAACGGCCGTAGGGGCAGGGCCAATTCGCCCAAGCGCCATGAAGAAGTGGACCCAATGCCTGCTTGGCGGTGCGGCCATTGGTGTGGGATTGGCCCTCCTGATGTTTTTCATGGACACGAGCATGAAAACAGTCGATCAGGTCGAGGGCATCACAGGCGTTGGGGTCATCGCGGCGATTCCTAAGCTTAGTCTCAATGCTAGGGCCAGTGTGCTAGTCACGAACGAAGAAAGATCGGGCATCGTAGCCGAGTCCTTCCGATCTCTGCGAGCTTCGTTGACGCTTCACCGCATCAATGAGAACGCACGCACATTTTTGTTCACAAGTTCGATGCCCAGCGAAGGCAAGACCTTTTGCAGTTCGAATTTCGCTGTCACCCTCGCTCAGCAGGGATTCAACACCCTCTTCATCGACGCCGATCTTCGCAAGCCGGGCGGATCAATCGTGTTTTTCGGTGAGAACCGTAAGCCCGGTCTCTCCGAGGTGCTGTTGCGGACTTGCTCGATGAAAAACGCCATCGTCCCCACGCACATCGACAACTTGCAGATCATGACAGCTGGTGGCCGCGCACCGAATCCCTCGGAGTTGCTCACCTTCGAGAATATTGACCGCGTCCTCAAGGAGGCCCTCGAGAAATATGACCGCATTGTGATCGATTCTGCGCCTCTTCTCGCTGTGAGTGACACCCTCCTCATCGCACCCCACATCGATCTTTGCACGCTAGTTGTGCGAGCCTTTATCACACCCAAGAAAATGGTGATGAGAGCGATCAAATCTTTGGAGGAAACAAAAACCAGCCCCGCCGGCCTCATTCTCAACTTCCTGCCAAGCGGTCGTGGCGGTTACTATGCCTATTACTATTCGGGTAAATACTACGGTTCCTATGGCGCCAAGGGTGTGTATGGTGAGTAAGAAATCTATGAACACTCAATCCCTTTCTCCGAACCGCAGGTGGATGCTTGCTGGCGGTGCCCTCTCCGTATTGGTCGGTATTTTTGCCATCTCCGCGCCGGTTCTTTTTTCCTATATTCTGACGCAGTTTATCGGGGCGCTCTGCCTTGTGAGTGGTGTCATCGGTTTTTTTCAGGCCCTATTCGGCAAACAGCTTGCCCACCGGGTCCTTTCGTCCTTGTCCGCGATCATTCGCATCGCTGCCGGTTCGTCGCTGTTCTTTTTCACCATTGCCGGCATGGCCACACTCACACTCATCTTGGCTGCAGTCTTTTTGGTTGAGGGCCTTATTTGCATTCTAACGTCTCTTCGCATGAAGGAAAATTCGGCTTGGCTGTGGCTTTTTCTCAATGGCTTTGTCGCGCTTATCCTCGCCGGTATGGTTTATGCCCGCTGGCCTCTGGACTCGGAATGGGTCATCGGTTCGCTTTACGGAATTCAGGCTATTTTCAGCGGCGTGACTATGCTCATGCTCGCCTTCGCTCCGAAGACTGAGGTCTAGTAGACTCGCTCTTCGAGAATATTTGTCAGGAAAATCAACCTCAGGCGTTGAAATTTTTCCCGAAACCCGCAAGAGTCCGCTCTTAGGGTGAATACAACGGCTGAATATATTGCATCGGGTTTCGAGAAAATCTCCGCAGATCTAGATTTTCTTATGGGGTGTCTCCAAGAAGTTTTACATGAACTTGGAGAGGATGAAGTCGCTGAGCGCTTGCCTTGGGTTGGGACCATGGCCGGATGCTCCGAGGGATTTGAGCAGGCGACCTCGATCGCTTTCCAACTCCTTAATATGGTCGAGGAAAATGCCGCCTTCCAAACTCGCCGAGCACGCGAAATCGAGAAAGGCTGCGAATCTGAGCCTGGGCTTTGGCCGAACCAATTGCGCGCCCTTGCGGATTCCGGCATGTCGCCCGAAGAGATTGCCGCTGCTCTTCTCACGATCCGCATTGAGCCTGTTCTCACTGCTCACCCCACCGAGGCGAAACGCGCGGCTGTGCTAGAGCAACATCGCGCCATTCACGGTCTCCTCACCGCGCGGGAGGCAAATCAACTCACTCCCGCTCAAAGAGACGACCTCCGCGATCAAATCAAAGTCGTGCTGGAACGCCTCTGGCGTACCGGCGAGATCCTCTTGGAAAAACCCGATGTGGCCACCGAGCGCCGAGGTGTGATTTATTATCTCCGCGAGGTCTTCCCTCTCGCACTCTCACGACTCGACCAGAGGTTGATTCAATCTTGGAAATCCGTTGGCTTTGATGCTCGTCTTCTCGCGGACCCACTCAGTCGGCCGAAAATTCGCTTGGGCACATGGGTCGGCGGCGACCGCGACGGCCATCCCCTCGTCACCGCTTCTGTCACTCAATCCAGCCTGAGAGAACTCCGCTTGAGCGCTCTCGTTGTTCTTTACCGGCAAATGGAAGACCTTTCTACGAAGCTTCCCCTCTCAAGCAACTTTCAGGATTTTCCGGCATCACTACAGTCCCTGCTCACTAAGTTCTCCGAAGAAAACCCATCCCTTGCGGAAAGTCTCAAGCTCAGCTACTCCGACGAACCGTGGCGTCAATTTGTGCTCTTCCTTCAAGGCAAACTACCCGTCACCACCGGCGAAGTCGAAGAGGCGAAACTCGTGGAAGGTGGCGGGATCCAATATCGTCATCCCTACGAACTGGAGGCCCATCTCGCCCTTCTCTCCGACTCTTTGCATGAAAGTGGAGCGGGGCGCCTAGCCGACACGGCCGTCTCACCCGTGCGGCGCGCGTTGGATGCCTTCGGATTTCACCTCGCCTCACTAGATATCCGCCAGAATAGCCACTTTCACGATCTTGCCATCGATCAGCTTCTCAAGGCCAGCGGCTCCGATGATGGTCCGTTCTCAAAGTGGAATGAGAAGCGCCGCATTGCTTTTCTGGAAAAGGAACTTCGCTCACCGCGTCCGTTTATTGGAGCCGATGCCACGGCGGGACTCGAGGCTGATGCTGTTCTCGCCTGCTATGGCGTCCTCCGCCGGCACATTCAAAAATACGGCCACGACGGCATTGGGTCCCTGATCGTGAGTATGACGAAGCGGCTCTCCGATCTTCTTTGCGTTTATCTGCTCGCACGCGAAGTCGGCTTGGCCCACTGGTCCACGGAGGGCCTTGTATGCGAGGTCCCGGTCGTTCCGCTTTTTGAAACCCTCGACGATCTCGAAAATGGCCCCTCCATCGTTCGGGATTTTCTTGCCCACCCGGTCACCAAACGCAGTCTCGACTTCCAACTCCGTGGAGTGACACGAATCCCGTCACCCCAACGCAACCTGCCGATCCAGCAGGTCATGATCGGATATAGCGACAGCAACAAAGATTGCGGTATTTTCGCGAGTCAGTGGGCCCTCCATCAATCCCAACAAGCCCTCGCCATGGCAGGCTACGAAGCCGGTGCCAAGATTCGGTTTTTTCACGGCCGGGGTGGCACGATCAGCCGCGGCGCAGGTCCCACACATCGCTTTCTAGATGCGCTTCCACGTGGTTCGGTTCGCGGGGATCTGCGCGTCACCGAGCAAGGTGAAACCATTTTTCAAAAATACGGAAACATCGCATCAGCGGTCCATAACCTCGAATTATTGCAGGCCGGTGTTGCCGCTGTTTCCATTCAGCAATCCCAGAGTCACGCTGACGACGACTTCCTGCCGACCTGCGAATTTCTTTCCTCGTCTAGCCGCAACGCCTACACCTCACTCATCCAGCACCCTCACTTCATGGCCTACTTTTCGGAGGCCACGCCGATTGATGCCCTTGAGACGAGCCGTATCGGTTCCCGACCCTCACGCCGCACGGGTCAGCGCACTCTAGCCGATCTGCGCGCCATTCCCTGGGTCTTCAGTTGGAATCAAAGCCGGCACTACCTTCCTGGGTGGTTCGGCGTGGGCAGCGCCCTTCGCGAAATTTCAACGAATCGTCCGCTCCTCTTTCAAAGCCTCTCCAAAGGGCTCAAAAAATCCCCCTTCCTCTACTATGTTCTCACTAACGTGGAGACGAACCTGGCCAGCGCAGATCGGGATATCATGTCCCTCTATGCGACCCTTGTAACTGATCCAGAAGTCAGAGAGACGATACTCGCTATTATTCTCAACGAATTTGATGCCACGCGCTCGATGATGGCCGAGGTCTTTGGAGGCAGTCTGGAACTCCGCCGCCCACGCATGCTCAAGACCCTCGCCCTCCGTGACGCGGGTCTACGTTCGCTTCATATTCACCAAGTCGAACTCCTTTCGAAATGGCGCACCACGGGCGCGACCTCGACACCGCTTAAGGATAAACTGCTTCCCCAAGTACTCCTGAGCATTAACGCGATCGCGAGCGGGTTGCGAACGACCGGATAAAATAGCCCCCTCAATCAGGGTTGCACTAGCTTCTTTGCTTGTGTAGTAATCGTGCCTCACGCTGAAACCTATGGCAAAGATTTACAATAACATCGTCGAAACCGTGGGCCACACACCCCTGGTCAAACTCAACCGCGTCACAGCCGGTCTCAACGCCACCATCGCTCTCAAATGCGAATTCTTTAATCCGCTAGGTAGCGTGAAAGACCGCATCGGCATGGCCATGATCGAAGATGCCGAACAACGAGGCATCCTCAAGCCAGACACCGTCATCATCGAGCCTACCAGCGGAAACACAGGCATTGCCCTCGCGTTCGTCGCCGCAGCAAAAGGCTACAAGATTATCCTTACCATGCCTGAAACCATGAGCCTCGAGCGCCGCACCCTCCTGGCGATGCTCGGCGCGAAGCTTGTTCTCACTCCTGGTTCCGAGGGAATGAAAGGCGCTATCGCCAAGGCTGAGGCCCTTGTTCAGGAAACCCCGAACGCGTGGATGCCTCAACAATTCAACAACCCAGCCAATCCTGCGATCCATTCAAAAACGACGGCCGAAGAAATCTGGGCCGACTCCGATGGAAAAGTCGACATTTTCGTCGCGGCCGTTGGAACAGGCGGAACGATCACCGGTTGCGTGGAAGCGCTCCGTTCCCGCAAACCCTCGTTTCAAGCGATCGCCGTGGAACCAGCAGACTCGCCTGTCATTTCCCAGACTCTTGCCGGTCAGCCAGTCAAGCCAGGGCCACATAAAATTCAAGGCACTGGAGCCGGATTCGTCCCCAACAATCTCCACCTCAAAAATGCCGCTGGTGAAGCCCAGATCATCGAGTGTGTCCAAGTCAGCAATGATGACGCTTTTGCCATGGCTCGCCGTCTCGCCAAGGAGGAAGGCATCCTTGGTGGTATCAGCACTGGAGCAAACGTCCACGCTGCCATCGAAATCGCAAAGCGCCCCGAGAATGCAGGCAAATTGATCGTCACGATTGGTTGTTCGACGGGTGAGCGCTATCTGAGCACAGCCCTCGCTGACGCAGCACGGGCGGAGGTAGGCGGTTAATATGGCAACATCACAAACACCCCTTTTGCAAGGTCCGGTTCTCGAAGATTCCGCCTTGGATAACGAGCTCTTCTGGGAAAAAAATAAATCCCGCATTTTTACTGGGGCCGCGATACTTCTGTTCACCATCGTGGCCGCAATCGGTTGGTTCATTAAAACCAACCAAGCCAATAGCCATGCTCAAAAGCTCCTCGCTGAGGCAACTGGGATCGAAGGCTATCAAGCCGTCATCGTTAAATATCCTTCCAGCATGCCAGCTGCCGACGCTCGCATGCGCATCGCTTCCACGTTGCGCGAAGCAGGCAAATGGGACGATTCCACGGCCGCCTTCCGTGCATTTCTGAAGGATTTCCCAAAGCACGAACTGGCTGGAGGCGCTTTATTGGGTATCGGACAAAACCAAGACTCAGCAGGTGACACCGCATCCGCTATTGCGACCTACCAGCAAGTGGTTACACAATATCCCCAAAGTTACGCTGCCCCCTATGCCGCGTATTCCGAAGCGGAGATTTATCTTCGCTCGTTTCAACGCGAGGAAGCGCGCCGATCCTACAACATGATTGGGTCGCAATTTCCGCAGTCCCCCGTGGCCCGTATGGCGGCATCTCAATTGTCTCGCCTCGCAGGGACCCCAGGGCCCCAAGGAACCACGGGTTCAATAGAAGCCTCGGTCGCAAAACCCGCCGTCGAAGCCGTCCCTGTTCCCACGAAACCTTGATTGTTTTCCGCCTGCGCTGAGGGCCACCCATGCGCTACTTGATCCTATTTGGCTTTCTGCTTTCAGCGATTTGCCTCAAGGCCGATGTGCTATCGTCGCAGACCAAGCAAATCGTTGTTTCCATCGCTCCTGATTGGAACTCCTCGACGGGACGTCTCCAACTCTTCGAAAAAAGGGATAGCGAATGGGTACCAGTAACGGCAGCTTGGAATGTTCTCTACGGTCGCAATGGGCTTGCGTGGGGGATTGGCGTGCATCCCTCGCCCAAAAACGACCCCCATCCATTCAAATGCGAGCACGACAAACGTTCTCCCGCTGGCGTTTTCAAGATTGGTAAAATCTTCACTTATGATTCTGCATTGCCCAAGGGGGCCGATTTTCCCTTTCACACGATCTCCAAAAGCGACGCCTGGATCGATGACCCCTCATTGCCGAACTACAACCGCCATGTGCAAGTCGATCTTCGAAATCCGCCAGCTTGGTTTGAGAGCCAGCGCATGCGTTTGGACGATCCGCCTCACCGATGGCTTATCGAAATCCGCCACAATGCGGAAAGTCCGATTGCAGGAGCTGGGAGTGCTATCTTTTTTCACATTCAGCGGGGTCCGAAAATTCCATCCGCCGGTTGCACGGTGATGCCAGAGCCTCGTATTCGAAGTCTGATCACCTGGCTGCGCGCGGATGCCGCCCCGCATTACATCCTGCTAACCCGTAGTGAATACTTGTC
>RFZT01000080.1 GCA_009920585.1 bacterium | reverse complement strand
AGCGGAAACCAAATTGGCAGAGTCACAATGGAAATCGTAAGAAATGGTATTTCTCCCCATTTTTCGATGAAATTATAAATCTTGGCTGGCTTCATTTCCAAAGAACCCCCGAGCGGATATTAGGCACCGGTAACCTACGATAGTAGTTTCCGTTAATTTGCGTTTTATTGATAACGAAAGAATGAAAGGCTTTGTAAAGATTTAAATCAGGTTGGCCAGAGGCTTTCCAAAAGTCATCCAGCTCCCCTTGAAATGTTAACCTAGGCATGTTGTATATGGCATCGCCTAGACATTTTACAGCCAAGCCTTGGCTTATAGCCGACATTCCAACTGTGCTATTGATAACAACACAACCCTTCGCATGCTTGAGGAGGGTCGGAAGATGTTGATCGTGGCAATATACAACGCGCTCTAGAATATTTAACTCGCGTGCCTTTGCTTCGATGAATTCGCCATGGTTTGAATATCCTCTTTCCAAGGGGTGTTGCTTGATAACAAGCAGGGTTCCTGATGGCGAATGCGAAGAAAACGACACCATAACCTCCAGGATAAACTCTTGGACACTACCAAATCTCGAATGTGAATGGATCTGGGTATCGTTGCCGACTTGAAGAGGAACAATATAAAAGTTCCCCGAATTTTTTTTGATTAGAAAGTCCTGTATAAATCTCTCAGATATCTTATATATTTGTTTTCTCCAGAAAGATCTAAGCCAGCATATTCCGTCAAATATACTGAGATTTCTATGGTGGCGATAATGGTAAAAGAACGGTTTAAGCAAAGTTGCGGCTGAGTTATAAAGCATAGCCCAAACCATGGCGTAAAAAAAAGGGGGTCCAATCCTCTCCACACAAGGAACGTGATCTGTTTTTCCGATGTAGAAATTGGGATCTTGTGGAATTTCTGAATGGGCGTTTACCCCATAGTTTTCGAGCGTTATATAATCAGGCCTCGCGTAGCCTTCTTCAAACACACCGAGCGTAATCCCCAACTTTATAGACATATCTCGAGCGACAAGATGTTGAGGGCGGCAATCCCCGAAAAGAAGGATCAAATCAATCTGATTCGTAATAAGAAAACGCTCAAGAAACCCCGACCACTCGTGCATCGGTCGTCGAAAGTTTGTCGCATTTGAGGGATAAAATAGCCAATCGCCACCATGGAAATTAATTTTATGAAGCTTACCTCCAACTGCTCGAAGATCATGAGCTAAATTAGCGAAAAAAGGCCCTACGGGGCCTTGTAGCATCAACACACGCAATTTATTTTCGTGAACTTTTTTGAATAAATTAACCATCCCTCTAAAGTGATTCTTGAATTACAGGCTTGAAAATGTCGATTTTAAACGCACACAAATTCCGTTATCCGAGCGCACCGTCACACGGCCAACCGGCCTGGGTTCGTGACTCTTGACGGGCTCGATTTTATACCGTCGAACGATGGAAGACAGAATAAGAAGTGCTTCCTGAGTCGCAAATGCCATGCCTACACACACCCGTGGCCCTGCACTGAACGGGAGATAGGCACATTTACTGGATTCTTTGCCATCCGTTGAGTCAAAGCGATCGGGGTCGAACTCATCCGGCCGCTCCCAGAGATCGCAATGTCGCTGGATGAGCCAAGGCGAAATGAGCACAGGGGATCCGGCAGGAACAATTTTATCACGAATGGTAGAATCTTGGGCGGCCTCGCGGACAAAGAATCCAACTGGGGGATAAAGTCGCAAGGCCTCACGGAAGACATTAGAAGTCAGTCGCAGTTTGCGGATCGCGCTGAAGGAGAGATCTCCACCCGCGGTGTGCTCCTGAATTTCCTCGCGCATGCGTTCCTGCAAATCTGGCCTATGCGATAACAAATAGAGTGACCAAGCAAGGGCGCTGGCAGAGGTCTCATGACCAGCAAGAAAGAGCATGCACACTTGATCCACTGTCTCCTTATAAGTGAAACGATCCCCTGCCACGGGATCCGTTGCTTCCATCAACCCGCTTAAAATATCCTGCTTGGAAGTGCCCCCGCTCTGCTTCACCTCCTCAAATCGTCGCGAGATAATCTCCGACAAAATACGACGAATTTTACGAGCTGGCTTCTGACACGCAAAACGTACCGGCCACGACCAAAGATGATACATCAATAGAAGAGAGGCCCGCTGGGCATGCTTTTGGAACTGGAGGAAGGACTCGTAGATGCTCTTTGCATCTACCTCAGCGAGCGTTTCCGAAAGAATCGTTCGGAACATGACATCGGCCGTCACATAAGTCATTTCCCCATCGACTTCAAAATCTCGCCCATCGGCCACCTTATCCAGACGCGACAGAAGGGCGGCGACGGATTCTTGCATAGCGGGAAAAACCAACTGCAATCGGGCCTGCGCGAAGGCCTGATCGACAAGGCGGCGTTGCCGTTCCCAGACCTCTCCGTTGGTTGTGAAAATACTGACGCCTAGGAGCGGCTCTAAGAGTTGATGCATGAGGTCATGCTTAGGAAAAGCGCGCGCTTCATCTACGAGAATATGCTTCACCCACTTGGGCTCATTGACCATGAACACAGACCCGCCGGGTTGGCGAATCTCTCCCATCCTCATTGAATAGCTTTTTTCAAATAGCACATGGAGCCACGAGTGCCATCCACGAAAAAAGCGTAAAAAAAACGAACTCTTCGTTTTGTGAGGCTTAGGATAAGGGGGGATAAATGGAGCAAACGGACACCGTGAAACCCGCTCACCGTCAAACGCATTATCCTTTTTTTGGTCACTCATGATTTCATTTCGATTTCACACCGCGTGAGCGACTCTGCCAAGGTATGTGGACCCGCTGTCATCAGGAAATAATCGTAGTCTGCCGGCAATTCACTCGCCATCAAATATTGGAAATGAAGGCGCAGTTTATTCCATCGTAACGTCGCGTATGTCTCTTTTTTAAACATCCGGAAGACACGAGCTATGGCGAGTTGGGTTGCATAAGATGGCGGAGCATTGCCCCCCGAGACTTTGACCGGATCGAGATTATAGAAACAGAGGGGATCCGGAGGAATTGTTACATCAGTCCAAGGAATAGCCCCCATTTTTGTCATACTCGCCAAAGCTTCGCGGAAGGCTTTTGCTTCGGGAATAAAACTCAGTACCGGGAT
The DNA here is from genome assembly GCA_009920585.1 of bacterium. GTDB lineage: Bacteria > Verrucomicrobiota > Verrucomicrobiia > Chthoniobacterales > Terrimicrobiaceae > UBA967. The sequence goes on along the minus strand of RFZT01000080.1, from coordinate 6,024 downwards.
GCATTGTCCGAGCGTCAGGAGCCGCAAGGCGCTCCCTTGATTGATCGAGTAACCCTCATTTGATATCCTCGCTGCCACTTCCACGGCAACCATGGTTCCAATGCTATGGCCGACCAAAAGAACCTCATCAACGGGATTTTTTTTCTGCTCTTCGATGATATGTTGAGCAAATCTTTTCAAACGCGGCTCGAGTTGAGGGCGATTCCCTGTTCCCCACTCATAAACAAAAAGAAATGTTCTCAACAACCATTGTCCTCCTAGCTTTTCAGAAAGCAAAAGACCTCCCCACATGATAACTACTGCGGAAATGCCACCTGCAAAAAGGGACAACCCCCACCCCAAACCAAGCCACAGCGCAGCACCGCAAGCCATCACCCCAACGAGTAAAGCGGCAACGACGCTGAAAACAAAAAGCACTAATGGGAAAGCTCCACTGATCGCCACCGGTTTCGCAATTTTCCAAATCCGCAACCATGCCCCGCATGAGAGCAATTGGAGATAGGGCCATAATCCCGACATCCAAAGCCGCACAGCATTTCGTTGCCAGTTGGCGCGCACCAGATCATCCCAATGCATGAACTGATAGTCCGTGTGAGTTTGTTGCCCGCTCCAGTCCGCATCGACACGCCAAGTGCTCACAATCTCGTTGAGTCTAGTACGCGTTCCGATGCCTATTTGCGCCCCATTGTGCGAGGACTGCTTCTGAGATTCATCCCTGTAAAGTCGATGGTAATGCCCAGCGCCTCGCGGATCAAAACCTGAAAAATAGTGCACCCGCCGCGTGACCACCCTTGTCGCTTTTTCTCCTGTCGCCGTCACTTGATTGTTTGTTGATGGAGCCCTCTTTCAAGGATCATGTCCACGACCGGTTGCTCACGTTTGTTGGCTCTACAGCAATGGTCTTTTTGAAAAAAATCCAAAAACCGAACGACCAGAATCGCCCAGGGACGACTTCTCTCCCTCCACGCATGAGACGACAAGGATTCCCAAGCATACCCGTTGAAAACCGAAGCATTCACAAAATGGTCAAGTGCCCTCACTGCGGAGCGAACGCGAGCGGTGCGTCCGAATAATCCGTGAATGCAAATCAAAAAATAGCCAAGCACTGCCAATGGCACGATAGCGCACATGAGCAGAAAACCCGCTCCGCGTTCTTTGAGTGTACTGAAAAACGTCATTGTTAGGATTGAGGAAAAGGCCGCTCCAAAGCGAGCTGAGGGGCCCAATACCATTGATCATAGTTAGTCCGCACCCAAGTCTCAAGACACTGGTCGATGCGGCGCGCAATTTCCTCGACAGATGCCCGGTCGTTCTCCGGCCTATAAATTGGCGGTTCCGTGACGGAAACAAGGTTGCAACCTCCATCTCGACGGATGGATACAGGAACGATGGACGACTGGAATTTATGCGCCAGCTTAGCCGCGAGAACACGGTTGCCGCGTAGCGGAACGTCACGCCCCAGCGAGGGCCCCCAAACGAGGTTGTCCTTATACTCATCACAGTAGAAAACGAGAATCTGGCCACTCTCCATCGCTTTTAAAACACTCCTCATTGTCGCAGAACCCGCCTCGATCATATAGGATCCGGGTGCAAGAGCGAAGCAACGGGACCTTACAGCAACGGCAATCGCCCGTTGAATCGGATTCAAGGAAAGATCCGAAATCGTGCTCACTGGCCTGCCGTGACAAACACAGCAACTGGCAGCGAGCTCAAAATTTCCCATGTGTCCAGTAATCAAGATGGGAGGACGACTTAGGTTCTGAAGATTTTCAAGGCCCTCATAGCGGAGATATCGACTCTGATAAAAGCGTTCGTTCACCGCATACTCCGCCATATTGCGACCAATATTTTCTCCCAAACGAATCAACTGCTCGTTGACCAAGCCCTGCTCTTTAATCCCGAAGAGATGTGCCACATTTTTACGATACCGCGCAACCCACTTGGAGTCTCGCCGGATATGCCCCCGCATCGAGCACCGCCCCAAAAAAGCCCCACAGGCCGAAACAACAGGAATAGGCAAATAGCGAAAAAGGTGATGCAGCAGCCAGTCTGCTCGATCCTTTAATGTAATGCGATTCACGTTTTTCATGGAATCAACTGTCAAGACGCATCGGCAATGAGTCGCCAGGCCGCAGCGTCAGGCGGCAACTGATATCCACCTTATGGCCATCCATGATCTTGGGAGAATATTTTTGGGCCAGAATGGCCAAACATAAAATCGATTCCGTTAGGCCAAAGCGCAGACCGAGACAGACTCGTGGGCCCACGCTAAATGGAAGATAAAGACATTTGTCGGGACGCGGTTGGTCTGGCAAAAAGCGCTCTGGAATGAAGGCATCGGGATTTTCCCAATACAACTTGTGCCGATGCAGCAACCAAGGGAGAACCATGATTATTGTTCCCGCTTCAATGGATTGGTTGCCGATTTTGTCGCCACATCTAGCCTGCCGTGAAAGGATGGGAACGGGTGGATAAAGTCTCAGCGTTTCCTCTATTACCGCACGCGTATAGGGAAGATGAGGCACATCTTCCAGCCCAGGCAGTCTGCCCCCGAGAACGGCATCCAACTCCGCCCGCAGAAGATCTCTCACGCGAGGAGCCCCATCGAGCAGATACCAGCACCAAGTCAGCGTATTGGCCGTTGTCTCATGGCCTGCCATATACATAACGATCGCTTCATTTCGTGCGGCCCGATTGGACATTGGGCACTTCCCCGAAGCAGCATCCTGCTGCAAAAAAAGGTCGATCAAACTATGTGGCGAGGAAATACAGCTCTCTCTCCGTCGCGCAATAATCCGGTCAATGACATCCTGCACATCCCGAGCCGCCCGGTGGGTCTTCCAGAGTTTCAGCGGATTCGTAAAAAGTTTGAGTGCGGGAATCCCAAAGCAATCGGCGAAGCTCATTTGCTCCACACATTTTTGGTAGTCGTGAAACCCCGTTACCGATTGGGTTGCCTCTTCCTCAGGAACCTCATCTCCAAAAACCGTTCGACCAATAATGCGTGCCGTCATCTTAGCCATTTCCTGCAGCATATCGACTGTTGAGCCATGCGGTAGACGGTCCCATCCGTTCCGCACCTCGAGCGCCGTTTCCACCATGAGCGGAACAAAGAGCGTTAAGAGTTCGGATTTCAGCGCCGGCGCACAAGCATCACGCCGCTCTTTCCACAGCTCCCCATCGCTCGCAAATAATCCATCGCCTAAAATCGGCTCGAGAGCGGTGCGTTGCTGCGGGCTTTTTTTGTCAAAATTCTCATGCTTCTCAATAAAGGTAGTCCGCACATGCTCAGGCGCATTACAGACGAGATATTTCTGGCGAAGAATTTTAAACCCAAAAAGTTTGCGGCTGAACTCCGCCTCACTGAAAGGAGCGAGAATATTCCTCCTCGCCTTGAGAAGCGAAAGGAAAGGGTGGACCGGCTGCAGGCCCACATTTGCCTTCACCGGCACAAAATGCGAAGTATTTTCGTTGGTGAAGTTCATCACTAGTATTGAAAGACTTGAAGTATCTTTCTCAAGACGATTTGCCAGATCCTCCGCTGGGATTCTTTCTCCCGCCATTCGAGTAGCTCGCAAAGAGCATTCTCAGGCGTGCTGAATTGCCCGGTTTTTCTGCTCACATAGCTTGGGTATAGAATGAGCGCTCCAGCAACAAGCTCATCAATTGACAGTTTTGTGGTTCTACGTGCGGCTGTTTCTGGCTTCACTCCTCGATCGACCGTAAGTCCCCATCCCGCGTAAAACGGCATTCCATACGCAACCACTTTCTTTCCACGCAACAAGGCCTCGAAGCCAGTCAATGAAGTCATCGAATGAACCTCGTCCACTTGTTTGAGAAGTGATCCCATGGAAATATCGCTTACCACTTCATCACAAAAATCGGCCACCTCCGATTCATTTCTACCTTGAGAACGCAGCCCGGCCACCACATCCGGATGCGGCTTATAAACGATAAAGGCGTCTGGGTTTTCACACCGAGACGCCTTTAAGAGGTCTAGATTCGTTTTGACTTCGCCCGCTCCGTATTGAATCGAGGCGTCAGACTCGACTTGCCCTGGAACAAGGATCACCCGTTGATCCGTCAGTGGCCTTCGCCACTTCTCCGAGTTGCCCACATTGTATTTTGTGATTTCTGCAGCTAGGAGGCTTTCACGCAGATTCTTGGCTCTTTCCTTGAGTTCCGCTGTAAAGTTGGTTGTTTCGAGAATGTACTCTAGATCCGAAATCTTTGTCGCATCGTAGTAAATGCCTCTTTTGTCCCTCACCCAAGAAAGCGGACGCACTAGATCGGCGCCTAAGCCAACGGACCTCAGAAAACCATCTTCTAAACGGATAATTTCCGTTCCACTTGGAAAATCCGATGAGGCAATCCTCATTCCCCAAGTCGCAACGCTGAGCCCCTTGTGCTTGGGTAGGCCTGTTGGCTTTCTAACAAAAGTAACATTGCTGTCTTGCAGAAATGCCCGCACATGCCGTCGCTTCCAAATGGAAAAACCAACGGCATAAATATTTCTAGTCGAGGATTTCAATAAGCAATTATCTATTTGCGCTTAAAAAGCGATTCATTGAGCCAAATGAAGTCCTATTCGTTTTCCATACGGAGGTGCTTCCGAGAACGGATCAGCAAAAGGAAACAACAAGGATGACGCATAGCGTCAAACTTAGTAGCTGAAACCGGATCGGGTATCAAGGGCGGCTACGAAAGAATGGGATCACTTACAGGTTATCAAACCCATTCTTTCATATTCGGGCAACACTCTGTCTTTACTTACAAATAGGAACTTTTCCCTTATCGCAGTCCAAATCAGCAAAAGATCAAAGGGATCCTTGTGGCCGGATATGGTGGGCAAGCGATGAAAATAAGACACTGTCGCCACATCGAGTTCGATCACATGCCAGCCCGCTTGGCCAACAAAAACCGGAATTTCCTCTGGGGTGGATCCTTCAATACGAAGTTTTCCGAGAGCAAATTTCAAACTGATTTCCCAGAAGGAAACCGGCGAGACATGAATCGAGTTCTCAACACTTTCCAAAGCTTGGCGTGCTTCGACTCCAAATTTATCTGGCGACTGCAGTGCCCAAATCAAAGAGCAGGTATCCAAGAGCAACCTCATGATTCCAAAAGCTCCTGATCAGAAATCTCCCAATCGCTGGAAATCTGAAAATGGACCTTCCCTGCGAGCATACCAAGCTTTTGCTTAACATCCTTGTGTGGAGGGGGGGATAGCACTGCAACCGGCTTTCTCCTGCGCTTATAGGTAACGCAAACCGTGCCCCCTCGCGCCACAATTTCTAAGGCCTCTGAAAAACGAGATTTGAAATCAACTACCGGAAGTTGAAGCATTTCCATACCTCAAAACTTAGGCGACTTGAAATACTTTTCAAGTTGTCTATAATCTTCGATCTGCGAATCTATGGATCGAAAACAACCCGCGCTGTGGTTAATGGCGATATTTGGGGCTATCTTCCTACCTTTGCCGCTCCTTCAAAAACTCTTTGACCTTCAGAAAGTGTTCTTGCCAAGTGTGGTGACGGAAGCTCGAGATGCGTTGTAATTGCGAGTCCCGTTGAGGCGAGCAAGAGCGAGAGTAGGCCTCAATAAGTTCAATCCAGCGTACACCATCGTAAGTCACCGCATAATCGGGTATATCAGCGGCAAACTCCTTGATCGCCGGAAGTGGTGACGAAATAACAGGAGTGCCGAGTGCAAGAGCCTCTTGCACAGGCATCCCAAACCCCTCTGCATAGGAGGGCATCAACAAGGCCTGGGCTCCAGACAGCAGCGTCGCCACCTCCTCGTCCGAAGCATTATTTTTTTCGATGAGATATGGGTGAATGGCAGAGCAGCGCTCCAAAAGATCGACCGCCTGCTCACACTCCCATCCACGCCTTCCGAGCACCACCAAATGCGGTGTCTCTCTGCCATGGCGTTTTACGAGTTCTCGCCACAGAGTCAGTAGAAGGAGATGGTTTTTTCGAGGCTCAATCGTTCCAAGCACGACAAAGTAAGGAGCTTTAATGC
>RFZT01000079.1 GCA_009920585.1 bacterium | reverse complement strand
AAGGTGAGCTTGGCTTTTCCACCCTCTTTGACGTGATGGAGTTGGGTTTCCTTAAAGTAGGCGGCGACCCAGAAAGAACTCGCGTCCACGAGGGCGAGGAGTTGTTGGCCGGCATAGACGTAGGTGCCGGGGGATGTGTTCATGTTCGTGATGTAGCCATCCACCGGAGCGAAGATCTTTGTATAGCCAAGGTTGAGTTTGGCGTAGTCGAGTTCGGCCTCGGCGACGGCGGTGTTGGCTTGGGCGGCGGCAAATAGGTCTTGGGCGTTTTGGAGGTCGCGAAGGTCGGTGACCTTGGTTTGATAAAGCTGGGTTTGGCGGGCGAGTTCCTGATTGGCCTGGATCTCGGAAGCTTGGGTCTGCAGGAGCTTGGCCTGGGCTTTGTTTAGGGCAGCGATATAGGTCGAGGGATCGATCTCGAAAAGGAGTTCGCCTTTTTTGATAGCCTGATTGTCGCGAATCGGAATCTGGATGATCGGTCCTGCCACACGGCAGGCGACCCCGACCACGTTAGCCCGCACCTGACCGTCACGGGTCCAGGGTTTGGTCGTGTAGCGTTCATACAGCCCAAGAGAGGCCGCAGCGGCGAGAAGCACCGTCACTATCGTGAGAATGTGTTTTGTTTTTTTGGGATTCATGGCGCGAGGGAGAGTCCGATGACACAACCGAGAAGAACCACCAGAGCAACAAAGAAAACAGGGAGGTTCGCGACATAACGAGTCAAGCGCAGGTGCTCCATGGCAATGACGGAAATCCACGCCGCAAAAAATCCCAGTGTGCTCACGACGATGCCCCAAGGGAGGAGGAATTCTCCGAGCAGGATTTCGGCGGCGATGGCAAGAAGGGTCATGGGCGCTGATCTTTCATGCTTTTCTCGTGGACGCAAGCGCAGTCGTGCTTCTACAATCTCTCAATGGCATCGCCCGTTGTGGATTCCCGTTGGTCGCGGTTGGCTGCGTCCTTCGATCGGGCAGGGGCCGTCATGGGCCTGCAGATGGCCATCGGTGTGGTGGTGGCTTTGTTTTTTGCGCTCCTTCTGAGGCTAGAGTATCCGACATGGGCCGTCTTCACGGTGCTGATGCTTCTTATGGCGCAATACGTCGGGGCGGTGCAGCAAAAAGCCGTGTTTCGAGTCGCGGGAACGGTGCTCGGCGGATGCCTGGGGTATGTGGCTACCGGGGCGCTGCAGCAGGATCCTTGGCTGTATTTTTCGGTCACATTTGTCGTGGTGGCTTTTTCGGTGGCGATGTTCGGTCAATCACGAGCGCCATATGCTTTTTTCCTCGTGGGGTTGACGTATGTGGTCGTCATTTCGAATAGCCAGACAGATCCCTCCATGGCGTGGCACTATGCCCTTCTGCGCACACAGGAAGTCGGGCTGGGGGTGGTGGTGAGTCTGGTTGTGCAGAGCTTGGTTTTTCCGAACTACGCGAACCGTGCCTTTCGGGAGGCGCTCCATGCCTCTTTTGGGGAGCTGCAGATAGCAACGCCCCTCGCTGTGGAGCACTTTGAGAGGGCTCATTCGGGTATGACTCGGAGCTTGCGCGATTTCCCAAGTCGTGCCACGGCCTTGCGGACTCTGCTGCGGTTCGGCGGCATGGAGAGCAAGGCCTTTCGTAAAGAGATTGGGAAGTATGCACAACTCGTTGCGAAGGTCACGCGTGCGGCCGGCATTCTGCGCTCGTTCCAGCGCTATGAGCCCGCTCCTGAGCCTTATCTAAGCGCTCTGCGCGAGTTGGTAGCCGAAACCGGTGTTCTTCTTGGCGAGGGGTGGGAGAGCCTTCAGGGCGGCGCCGGGTTGAACGAAATCTGGAAAAATCGCGCCTCTGCATTGAACGAACGCATTGCTGAGGTTCTCCGTTTGCTGCGTGTTTCCAAAGAGGCTTCGAGCATCGATGCGAATGGATGGATGGCCTTGTCGGCACATTTGCTGGCGATCTCGGAACTTCGCGATGTGCTTCTGGATATGGACCTCATCGAGCGCATTCCTTCCGGAAAAACGTCGCTGTCCGAAAGCCTTGACCTCGCGCCCGCGTGGCCGGGGCCGGAATGGATAAATCGGGGCATTCGGTCAGGTGTCGGGTGCGTGGTAGCCTTAGTCCTAGAAAACTGGCTCAAGATGCCCGGCGGATCGCTGGCGCTGCTTTGTGTTTACACCTTCACTGCATTGAACGCGCAAAGCCCCGATGAAACTGGAGACCGCTCGGCGGTCCGTTACACGGTCCTTTTTGGCATCGTCAATGCGGCGATCTGCATCGTTCTTCTGGCTGCCACTCCCTTGTTGGCGAGCTACGCTGTCCAAAATACCGTGCTTGCGACATGGGCATTTCTCTTCGGATATTGGTTCCGTGGCGCTGGCGGCCTCACCGTGCCGCTTAGTGCCTCATTTCTCCTTCTCGTCTCTGTGCTCGGACTCAATTCGCAAGTGCCGGTCGCGTTCAGCGATATCGTAGGGGTTTTTGCAGGAATGACTCTTGGCTTTGTTCTATCGGCGCTCACACAGCGTCTTTTCTGGCCTGTGCTTCCCCAGCAGAACCTCCAGACTGGTATGCGGACCTACCTACAGACTCTCATCGAATCTCTCGGACAGGAGGTGGGAGAATTGTCACTTGGGAAGCGCACTGCCCAGGGCCTTTTTCCCTCCAAGGCGCTTAAATTTCTTTCAGCCATGGCGGGCCCCTGTTTTCCAAGGGAGGAGTCCGAGCGCATGCGTGAATTCATTCTGACCATTCAAGATCTCGCTGGCGAGTTGGGCCTGTGTCTGGGGCGTCCCAAGCCGCTTTTGCCAGATAGCATAGAGGTCGATGCCATGCGGTTGATCGATGAATCAAAAGCTTTATTCCAGATGGGATTGCAAGAGTTGGATGAGGCCTTCCGTGATGCTTGCTGTCCCGCAGATTTAACTCATGAGATCGACAGGATGGTAGCCCGATGGGACGTGTCGTATGGATCGCTTCATAGTTTCATCTGGAAAAACGACATGCCACCCGATCAGGCGATTCCCCTATTAGGACTGAGCGCACGCTTTCGAGCGACCCTTCTGATCTTGCAGCAAGCGATTCGCCAAGCTCGCTCATTGAGGATGGATGGCTATCTCGGCGACGTCTCCCTGTGAGCGTCTTGAGTGTTTTGGCAAGGCCCGCACCCTCTGAGCTTGCTTCACTCTGAGTTGCTCCATCAATGCCACACGGACTCTTTTTTGGGCCACCTCAATGAATGCAGGATTGCCTTCTGTGCAGGGGTGAGGGAAGGCGGTGCATCCTTGAAAAAAGAGGCGCGATCGTCACGGTGGTCATCACGTTCTTGCAAGACAGGAGGGACGGTTTTGCCCCACTCCCTAGTATTTCCCCTCGCTTCTACTGAGGGTCCAATCAATTTATTTTTCAAAAACCGTTAAAGTATTTCACCCTAATCTAAACGGCAATACGCTGGCAATCGTTGCTATCCGAGTGTCGTTTCAACACCGGACAAGGGTTAAAGACTCAAGTTTCTTGACTTAAAAACCGAGCTAATACATCGCGGATCGATTCGGGGATTGGGACGGCTCCAAGTTGTCTAGGGAGTATATGGCATTTGACCATTTTTCCTGAAAAGACGGGGGACGCCTGTGGGGATCCGTTCAGTGTAGCGAGGAACTCGTAGGTGACAGAACTTGTGCCGACTTTTAAAATACGCAACTCGATGGTGATATCGTCCCCGAATTTGCACATGCCCACATAGCTCACCTCGAGAGAGACGCATGGCCAAGCCGAAGTTTCTGTCAGAATGGGGATTTGGTGGGAGCGCAAAAAATCATGCTCAGCCTCTTCAACCATGACGAGTAAACGGGAAAAGTGAGCGACGCCAGCCGCGTCGGTGTCAGCAAATTGGATCCGTCGGATGAGGGTGTGTGCGGCAGGGCTTGTCATAGCGTGGCTGGTGCTATCTTTTATTCAGTTTCTGAAATGAATCCACACCTTTGAGACGATTCCTATCGTAATATTAAAAAAATGACAGCTCTTGCATCCCAGTCTCCAAAACCGTTGATCCTTGGCGCATGCACTCATTTAGAGGGTCCATCCAAAGGAGATCTAGCCTCTGCAGAGGGTGTTTTGCGCCGCGAGTGGATCATTAATGACGACTTCTCTTTGAGTCCACTTTGGCTGGAATCCGCCCCTCTTTTTCCTAAAATCTTTTGGCGCTCGCGGAGCGGTGGGGCTCCGTTATTGGCTTTTGGTGAAGTAGCCACAGGAAGCGTGACAGAACTTTCTGCCTTACTTGCAAAATCGGATTATGGGATTCGAGTTTACGGCGGTTCCCGATTTACTCTTCACTCCAGCTCAGCGAAATGGCCTTTTCCTAATGAGGTTTATTTCATTCCCAAGGTCGAAGTCACCCGCGATGGGGCTTTGACAAAGCTTGCGATCCACTTCACTCGCGATGATTTCGAAACATCTGCCGTTTCCGCATGGCTCACAGGGATTGATAGCAGTCCCAAGCAAAGGAAACCTGGCATTCTCACCAGATCCGACCAACCCCATTTTTCGCAGTGGTCAGATGCCGTCCACATGGCCCTCTCGCAAATTTCTGCTGGCGATCTGGCAAAGGTCGTTCTTGCACGTCAATCCACATTCGAGTTGGCGGAACAAATCTCCCCGTATGCGTTGTTGGTGTTGCTGATGGGAGAGACCCCTGCCTGTTTTCACTTTTGTTTTGAACCGACAAATACATCAGGGGCTTTTCTGGGAGCGAGCCCTGAGCAGCTCTATCGCCGACAGGGGCGATCGATTGAAAGCGAGGCTGTCGCTGGCACTCGACCACGTAGCCTCGATCCAGCGGAAGACACGCGATTGGAATCCCAATTGAGAGAGTTTACCAAAGAACAACTCGAGCATCAGCTTGTGGTAGACGAGTTGGCTCGGGCATTCCGTAAGATCTGTGCAGACTTTTCCCATGATGAAAAACCATCCGTTCTCAAGCTCTCGAGGCTTCAGCATTTGCGCACCCAACTTCGCGGGGAACTTGCGGATGGATTGTCCGATGAGGCGATACTGGAAGCATTGCATCCGACTCCAGCCACATGTGGTTCGCCTACTAGGGAAGCCCGTAGCTTTATTGAAAAAAACGAGCTTTTTGATCGAGGTTGGTATGCCGGTCCTCTTGGGTGGATTTCTCGAGATGATGCGGAATTCTGCGTAGCGATTCGATCCATGCATAGGATTGAAAATCGCCTCAACGTTTTTGCAGGTGCAGGTATCGTTGAAGGTTCAGATGCCGAACGCGAATGGATGGAGCTCGAAGATAAAATCTCCGGAGTCATCCATATCCTAGCCCCATGAGTGATTCGCCACTCACTAATCGGGAATGGGGTCGCATGGTGATTGATGGATTGCGACAGCTCGGCGTTCAGAGATTTTTTATGAGTCCTGGAGCAAGATCATCTCCACTCATTGCAGCTCTTGCCGAAACTGATGATGTCTCGGTGACCATTCATTATGACGAGCGGGGAATGTCCTTTGCTGCGCTCGGGCATGCGATGGCAACAGGGCTTCCCTCAGTCTGCATTACAACCAGTGGATCTGCTGTGGCTAATCTTCTGCCTGCTTGCGTTGAGGCATCTCATTCTGGCGTGCCCGTTATTTTTGTGACGGCCGACAGACCGCCGGAACTCCGTGGAACGGGCGCCAATCAAACAATTCTCCAGCCAGGAATCTTTGGCTCCTTTGTTCGTTTAGCCAAAGATCTGCCATGCCCGGATGATACCAATAGCTCGACGGAGACTCTTATCGCCGCATTGTCCGAGGCAGTGGGTATCTCAACGGGAACGAATCCTGGTCCAGTTCACTTGAATGTTCCCATTCGTGAACCACTACTGGAGAAGGGCGTCGCAATAACTTCGTTGTTGATAGATTCGCTCAAGAAACCTCAATCCCAACTTCCAAGCCCGCCAATTTCTCTCAACTCCTTTTTCTCATGTGACTCCGGAGTTGTTGTGATTGGAAGGCTCTCCGCTCGCGAGCAAATTGGTATTCAAGAGCTCATCGAATGGGCCAAACGTCTTGGATGGCCTGTTTTTTGTGATGCTTTGTCCGGTGCTCGTCTTATTTTGGGAGGTATTCGGCATGGTGATTGGCTTTTACAGAGGAGCGATATTCCATCACCCAAGCGTGTTCTGCATTTTGGCGGTGCCCTTGTTTCGAAGCGAATCGGAAAATGGCTGAGCACTTCTCATGGCGACGACTATATTCAGGTTAGGGAATCGCCACTACCTCTCGATCCATGGGATCAAAAACCCCGAGTTATTAAAATGGGGGTATTGGAATTTTGCAGGTCCGTTTCCCCACTTCCTCCATCGATTGATGACTGGGCGTCTGCATGGAGGTCTGCGGATAATGCCGCGGCAGGGGTTCTTCAGGAACAGTTGAGAAAAAACATGGGGCTTTCTGAACCGGAAATTTGCCGCGTCGTAGCTCGTGTTGCTGCGGAGCGTGTCCACAATCTCTTTCTTGCAAATTCGATGCCCGTGAGAGATTTCGATGCCTCGGCTGAGGCCTTTGATGTTAAGGGTCGCGCCGTTTTTGGCAATCGTGGAGCGAGTGGGATTGATGGAAATATCGCAACTATTGCTGGCATCTCCATGGCGAGTGATACCCCTCTTCTTTCGCTTATTGGCGATCTCTCCGCCTTACACGACTTGAATTCGCTCCCCCTTCTCTTAGATCGTCGTGTCACGTTGGTGATTGTGAACAATCATGGTGGCGGGATCTTTCGCTTCCTCCCGCTACCAGTGAAACCTGATAAACGAGAGAAATATTGGGAAACTCCGCATAAATTTGGTTTCGCGCACGCTGCGGCTCAGTTTGGAATCCAGTATTACTGCCCAACTTCCATTTCAGCCTTAGAGGATTTGCTAAGTGCGCCTTTGAATGGTCCCCGGATCGTGGAATGTGTGACAGATCGTGAAGAGAACGAGCGATTTCACAAGGTTATCGCGGATCACATCTGCAAACTCGATCTCAAATGGCCTCGCTAAAACTGCATCGCTGGGGAAACCCCACCGCTCCAGCTTGGTTGTGTCTTCATGGGTTCATGGGGACGGGTTCCGATTGGGATACCTTTGCTTGCGCAGCATTAGCGCTCAACCCAAATCTCTCGATTTTGGCTCCAGACCTTCCCGGCCATGGTGAAAGTTCTTCTGTTGATGTGGATTTATTCGAGAGTCAAATCTTCGCCCTTCTCGATGTAGAGAATTTAGGACCTGTTACTTTAATCGGATATTCCCTCGGAGGGCGTCTAGGCCTGCAGACCATTCTTTCAGATCCCCAAAGGTTCCCCGCATTTGTTGGGATTTCCACTTCGGCAGGCCTTGATATTCAAAGTGAACGTGACCAGAGAAAAGACCTTGATTGCCAGCTTGCCACTCGATTGAAGGGGATCACTACCGAATCTGCATTTCGTCAGTTTCTGAGCGACTGGTGGGAATTACCGGTTTTCAAATCTCAAACTCGGAGCTTGGGTATGAAGAGCAGTTTCATTGAGTCGAGAATGAAGCAAACCCCTCAAACTTTGGCTGAATCTCTTATGCGATGGAGCCCTGGTGTTCTTCCATCGTTATGGGATTCGCTTGGTGAATTCCACGGACGATCCTTATTCCTAGCAGGTGCTGATGATGAGAAATACGCTCAGATATCCAAAAAACTGGCTGCGAAAATCCCGGATGCTCGTTTTCAAATCCTCGCCGCCGCTGGTCACCAGATCCTCATTGAAAAACCTCTCGAGGCCGCTCGATGTGTGGTGGATTTTCTTCAACACTGAAGCTAGTGAATTTCGGCATTGGAAGCCGTGCAGGTCGTGTTTATTTTAAGGAGATATGAAGATGGCTCTCGATTGGAAAACCGCATTGCAATTTGAAGACATCCGCTATGAAAAGGCGGAGGGGATTGCAAAAATTACCATCAACCGTCCCGAGTGTCGCAATGCTTTCCGCCCGCTCACTGTTCATGAAATGCGAAATGCTCTTCAAGATGCACGCGACGATTCTTCCATCGGTGTAGTGATTTTGACTGGCGAGGGCGAGTTGGCATTTTGTTCCGGTGGGGATCAGAAGATTCGCGGTGATGCTGGTTACTCCGACGAGGGGGGTGTCGAGCGATTGAATGTCTTAGATTTTCAAAGGGAGATTCGCACTTGCCCGAAACCTATCATTGCTATGGTTGCTGGCTGGGCGGTCGGAGGAGGTCATGTTTTGCATGTCATGTGTGATCTGACAATCGCTGCAGATAATGCCAAGTTCGGTCAGACTGGACCCCGCGTCGGTTCCTTCGACGGAGGATTCGGCGCCAGTTATCTCGCTCGCATTGTAGGTCAAAAGAAGGCACGCGAGATTTGGTTTCTTTGCCGCACCTATGATGCAAACCAAGCTCTCGAAATGGGCCTCGTGAACAAGGTGGTTCCTTATGAGGATCTCGAGATGGAAACTGTCCAATGGTGCCGTGAGATTCTTGAAAAGTCCCCGCTGGCGATTCGTTGCTTGAAGGCAGCTCTCAATGCCGACTGCGATGGGCAAGCTGGCCTGCAAGAACTCGCCGGTAACGCCACGCTCCTTTACTACATGACCGAAGAAGGCCAGGAAGGCCGGAATGCCTTTGTGGAAAAACGGAAACCGGACTTCGGAAAATTCCCCAAACGTCCGTGAGTGATAGCCTCCTGAGTCAAACGAGGCTTTGGCTCCTTGCCAGTCGCCCCAAGACGCTCTTCGCTGCCCTAGCGCCTGTGATGTTGGGAACAGCATTCGCTTACTCGCTGGGAAAAGGCCATCTCCCGAGTGCCATCGCCGCTTTACTTGGAGCAATCGGTATTCAAGTCGGAACGAATCTCGCAAATGATTATTGGGATGCAAAAAAAGGGGCAGATAATGAAGCCCGATTGGGACCCATACGAGTCACCTCATCTGGGCTCCTTTCTCCGCAAAGCGTATTTATCGGAATGCTCTTCGCTTTTGTTGCAGCGGCTTTTGCTGGTCTTTATTTGATTTATGAAGCGGGTTGGCCTGTTTTTTGGATCGGTATTATATCGATCTTTTGTGGGATCATTTATACTGCGGGCCCGTTTCCCCTAGCGTATCTCGGACTTGGGGATGTTTTCACTTTTATGTTTTTTGGCCCTGTCGCGACTGTCGGATCCTTCTACGTGCAGGCGCAT
>RFZT01000078.1 GCA_009920585.1 bacterium | reverse complement strand
CCAAGCCGGCAGGGCGATCACTTGATCCACATTGTCTAACTCAACCTCCGCGACGATCAGCCCCTCGTTTTCTGCATGGAACTCATCGATCTCCCACTTCATGCCTTCATAAAACACATTGTAGCGCGTCTTCTCAATAAGAGGGCGGTAGCAAAGCCCCAACATCGTCTCCCCCTCTGGAAGTGGAATCAAATACTGCAACTCCGGGCGGCTTATCCCCACGCGCGGCCCTTTGACTGTCAGGGTGGCCTTAGTTCCATCGATCCGAACCCGCACGCTGCGTTCCCCATCCGCACTCAAATAACCCTGCGAAATCCGGCGCCCCGTTCCCGCCGCCGGCTCCCGCCACGCTTCGCTGGAGAGCAGGAACTTTCTTTCGATTTCAATAGGATGACACATGGATGGATTCATAAAAAATAGGATGGCTTTCTTGTTCGCGCCACACGACTAACTCGGCATTCAGAAAAAACGACTACCCCCGCGAGAAGGTTCGGCGCCGGATCGACCCAGCGACCAGCGCCTCACCAAAATTATTTGCTGTTGTGAACCCCTGCTGCAACTTTCAAGCGAAGACCATTGAGGTGAATGAACCCCGTGGCATCGTCTTGGTCGTAGGCCTTCGTCGGATCCGCCTCCATCGTAGCGATGTGGGGATTGTAAAGACTCACTGGGCTTTTGCGACCGGCCGCGTGGATGCCGCCTTTGTAGAGGCGCAAGCGCACTGTGCCGCAGACGTTCTTCTGCGATTCCGTAACGAGCGCTTGAATCGCTTCGCGCTCCGGCGCAAACCAAAATCCATTGTAAACAAGCGTGCTGTATTTTGGAATGAGGCTGTCACGAAGGTGCATGACCTCGCGATCCATCGTCAGAGACTCCATCTGGCGGTGCGCAAAATGCAGGATCGCTCCACCTGGGGTCTCATAAACGCCACGGCTCTTCATCCCAACGAAACGATTCTCGACCATGTCCACGCGGCCAACACCATGTTTGCCGCCGATTTTATTAAGGAGGCGCATCACCGCGAGCGGGTTCAGTTTTTCCCCGTTCACTGCCACACAATTTCCACGCTCGAAATCGAGTTCGATCATCTCCGCTTTATCAGGCGCATCCTCGGGAAGCACCGAGAGCGTCGTAAAATAATCACGGTTCTTGAGGTCACCCGCATCAAACCAAGGATCCTCCAAAATTCCGGCCTCGTAGCTGATGTGAAGAAGATTTCGATCCATCGAGTAAGGCTTCTTCGCACTCGCGGCGATTGGCACCCCGTGCGCCTCCGCATAGGCGATCATTTCTGCACGACCGGGGAACTTGTCTCGGAAGCGACTGTCGCGCCAAGGAGCGATGACCTCGATTTCGGGAGCGAGCGCCGCCGCCGTGAGTTCAAAGCGAACTTGATCGTTACCTTTGCCCGTTGCGCCGTGAGCGACAGCTTTGGCACCCTCTGCGCGAGCGATCTCGACCATTCGCTTCGCGATGAGCGGACGTGCAATGCTCGTGCCCAAAAAATATTCCCCCTCATAGATGGCCCCCGCTTGGAGCATGGGAAAAATAAAGTCGCGCGCGAACTCCTCCTGAAGGTCGTCCACGTAGCATTTCTCTGCGCCCGTTTTAAGAGCCTTCTCTTCGAGACCGTCGAGTTCCTCGGCCTGGCCTACGTCTGCGCAGAAAGCGATGATCTCCGCTCCGTAGATTTCTTTAAGCCAATTTAGAATCACCGAGGTGTCCAAACCTCCCGAGTAAGCAACGACAATTTTTTTCATCGGCGCGAAGTCTCTCCGAATCCCGCACCTTTCGCAATCCCGCGAATCACACAGACGCAAATTTCAACCGATCCTCAACTTTCAGTTGTCATACCCCGCGTTAGATTGTATAAAAAATGTACTCCATGGCGGGGTAGCCAAGTGGTAAGGCACGGCTCTGCAAAAGCTGTATTCGTCGGTTCGATTCCGACCCTCGCCTCATTTTCTTTTCCGATCAGCTTCAGTAAAAGCTCTGCTGGATTTATGAAATTTCTGACTCCTAAAAAAAGCCCCCGAAAATCGGACCAGCGGTTAAGAGATAAAAAGCGGTGGTTGGTCGAGGTCAATATGCCTCCGACTCCCGTAGCACCACACGCGCCAATGATTCGTCTACCAACGCAACCACGGACGCCGCTTATATTGGTTGAGTAGCGGTTGTTCGGCAGCGATTTCACGTCTTTTGAGTTGGCACGCATTCAACTTGAAATTCATTGGCAGTATAGAGTGGGCTTGCCTTTACTGAGACCGCGTTCGACGATGACAGACGCATTTATGACGATCAACCAGCTTTCCCAACAAACGCCATTCACCACCAAAGATGGCAGCACGATCCGTAGCATCCTGGATCAAACTAATGCACCAGTCCAAAACCAATCCCTCGCCGAAGCCACCATCCCCGAAGGCCAACACACCGAGCGACACTACCACAAGCTCAGCGAGGAATTCTATTTCATCCTCGAAGGCGCTGGAACAATGGAAATCGATGGCGAAATTCGCTCAGTCAGCCCAGGCGACGCCATCCTGATCCCACCTAGCTCCTGGCACCAAATCACCGCGACCGAACGCCTCTGCCTACTCTGTTGCTGCGCGCCGCCATACAGCCATGAGGATACGTATTTTGGAACTGACTGATAGGACTGATAGCAAATCGCTTTCGTCCCCTTCGGAACGTTGACCTGGAGATTGAAGCTGAAAGCGGTGATTTCGATGACTGATACCAAAAGCCGCCCCTTAATTAGAATAATTCTTGATTAAGAGTCAGCGTGCCTTAGTTTTCACATGCATGACTTCACGGAAAACAAGACCTTCAAGCTACGAGGAGACGATCAGCCATAGCGGGCATCGCCTCACTCCGCAGCGCCGTGAGGTCTACAACGTTCTTCTCGACCAGCGTGACCACCCGACCGCCACGGAGGTTTTCATTCGTGCAAAAAAACGTATTCCCGCCATCTCCCTTGCGACTGTTTACAATTGCCTCGAGACCCTTGTTGATTGCGGCTTGGCGAAGCAAGTGAATGTCGAGCGCGAAGCCACGCGGTACTGCCCAAATCTTCAAGAGCACGGCCACTTTGTCTGCGAATCCTGCGGCACAGTCACGGACATACCTCTTTCAAAAGGTCGTAGTCTCTCTCAGTGCCTTTCCCTCCCAGGCCAATTCTCAGTTACGCACTCCGAGATCACGCTTCGCGGAACCTGCTCCCACTGCAAAAAGAACCCACTTTCAAAAAACACCCACTAACTAAACTCATGAGCCTGAATATTCAAAACCTGCACGCAAACATCGGCGAACGCGAGATCCTCAAAGGTCTCAATCTGGAAATACCGAAGGGCCAGATTCACGCGATCATGGGAAAAAATGGCTCCGGCAAGAGCACCCTCGCCAAAGTGATGGCGGGACACCCAGACTACGAAGTCACCGCAGGCGAAGTGACCCTCGACGGCTTGAACCTTTTTGAAATGGCTGAACCCGATGAACGTGCGCGCGCCGGTCTCTTTGTCGCATTCCAATATCCGATGGAAATCCCCGGCGTCACGATCGCCAACTTCATTCGCGCTGCCGTTCAGGCGCGTCTTCCGAAAGGCGAGGAACTCGATGCCGTCGAATACTACGAGCTTCTCTACAAAAAAATGGAACTTCTCAAAATCCCTCGGAACTTCACCTCCCGTGCAGTGAACGAGGGATTCTCAGGCGGCGAAAAGAAACGCTGCGAGATCCTGCAGATGGCCATGCTCAATCCCGTTTACTGTATCCTCGATGAGACTGATAGCGGCTTGGACATCGACGCTCTCAAGATTGTTTCCGAGGGAGTGAATGCCATGCGCAGCCCAGAACGCGGCATGCTTGTCATTACTCACTACCAACGCCTCCTAGATTACATCGTGCCTGATGTGGTTCACGTGATGGTCGATGGACGCATTGTCCTCAGCGGCGACAAGTCACTTGCCCTCAAACTCGAAGCCAATGGCTACGATTGGGTCGAAAAAGAAGTCCTTCAACAAGCCTGAGTTCGGCCAACAAAG
Source organism: bacterium (assembly GCA_009920585.1). Taxonomy (GTDB): domain Bacteria; phylum Verrucomicrobiota; class Verrucomicrobiia; order Chthoniobacterales; family Terrimicrobiaceae; genus UBA967. The sequence continues at coordinate 5,145 of RFZT01000078.1, read as the reverse complement.
CAAAATATCATGGAAACCAAACCCGACCTCAATATCGACCGCTCGATAGGAGATTTCCACTACGATGTGAACTATGAGTTTGATGCCGGCATCGGACTCTCCGAGCGCACAATCGACTACATTGCCGATGTCAAAAAAGACCCGGATTGGATTCGCGACTTTCGCAAGGATGCCCTTCGCAAATTCGAGTCGATGCCCATGCCAACTCACTGGGCAAGCCATGACCTCGATAATATTATTTTTCAAAACATCCGCTATTATCTCTCCCAAGGCACCCAACCAAAACGCTCCTGGGACGATGTGCCAGAGGATGTAAAACGCACTTTTGAGCGCCTCGGCATACCCGAGCAGGAACGCAAATTTCTCGCCGGCGTAGAAGCCCAGTTCGACAGCGAGGCGGCTTACTCCAATATTAAAGCCGCTGTGGGCGACCAAGGTGTGATCTTCGTAGGATCCACCGAAGGACTCCAAAAACATCCGGAGATCTTCCGCAAGTGGTTCGGCAAAGTGATCCCGACTGGTGACAACAAATTCTCGGCACTTAACAGCGCTGTTTTTTCGGGCGGTTCGTTCATCTACATCCCTCCGGGAGTGAAGGTGAAACATCCACTGCAAGCGTATTTCCGCATCAATGCCGAAAACTTCGGCCAATTTGAACGCACGCTCATCATCGCCGACGAAGGCAGCGAGGTGATGTACATGGAAGGCTGCACCGCACCGAAATTTGAGACATCCACACTCCACAGCGCCGTAGTCGAACTTGTCGCCCTCAAAGGTGCAAAAATCCAATACATCACTGTTCAAAACTGGTCAGCGAACGTTTTCAATCTCGTCACCAAGCGCGGACTCGCCCACGAAGAAGCGGAAATCAAGTGGATCGATTGCAATATCGGCTCCCGCCTCACGATGAAATATCCCGGAGTCATCATGAAAGGCCGCAAGGCACGTGGAGAGGTCATATCCATCGCTCTGGCCGGAGACGGACAACACCAAGATACCGGAGCCAAGATGGTCCACGCAGCAGATGACACAACTAGCAACATTGTGTCCAAGAGCATCAGTCTTGGATCAGGGCGCTCGACCTACCGTGGGCTCGTTCAAATCGGTCGGCATCTCAAGGGCTGCAAAAACAATACGGAATGCGATGCGCTTTTGATTAACACGGAGAGTCGCACGGATACCTACCCCGCGATCACCGTTCGAGGAAAAGAAAACGCCTGTCAGCACGAGGCCTCCGTTAGCAAGATCAGCGCGGAACAGATTTTTTACATGCAGCAAAGGGGCATTTCTGAAGGTGCCGCCATGAGTCTCGCTGTGAACGGATTCGTCAATGACCTCGTTCAACAATTCCCGATGGAATACTCGGTCGAACTCAAGCGACTCATCGATCTCGAGATGGAAGGGTCCGTCGGATAAATCTCCCCGGACGCAACTCAAATGACCTCGACACTTATTGAACAAAACGTGACTCCGACCTCTTCAAACTGGCCAAGCTGGTTCGTCGCCGAACAAAAGACCGCACTTGCCGACTACGAGCAGTCCCCTACCCCAACTCGTCGTCACGAAGCCTGGCGCTTTGCAAATCTCAAGCCTCTTGATCTATCCACGTTCGTGGACGCCACTCCCGTATCCGCTGAAGGCCGTCTGATCAATTCCTCAACAGGGCTTGGCGAGTTTTCCGCAAAGATGGTTTTTGGCAACAACGCCCTTCTACACAAATCAGCACAATCCCTCCCGGAAGGCGTGATTTTTGAGTCCCTGGAATCTGCAGCGACAAACCACGCGGACCTTTTTCGCAAATATTTCATGGCCCAACCAGCCGCGCTGGGTTCGAGTAAATACACGGCCTTACACAAGGCGCGAGTGGCTACTGGTGCCTTTCTCTACGTTCCAGCAAATACCTCGGTCACTCTCCCAATCGAAATTTTTCACTGGGCCGAAGGAAACAATGCCTCGATTTTTCCACACACGCTCATCGTTTGCGGAGAGAACAGCAGCGTAACAGTACTAGATTACTTCAAGTCGGCGGATAAGCTCACCGCCTTGGCTTGTGGGGTGAACGACCTCCACTTGGAAAAAGGATCCCGACTCACCTACATCGCCGTCCAAGATTGGTCCACAACCACGACAGCCTTCCACATCAACTCGACCAACGTGGATGCCAATGCCAAGTGCACCGCCCTCATTGCGAACTTCGGCGGAGGATTCGTTCGCGGAGAAAGCCTGAGTCGCCTCATCGGTGAAGGCTCACGCAGCGAGATGTATTCCATCAACCCTGTGGAAGGCACTCGCGAGATCGACCAGCGCACACTTCAAGATCACATCGCTCCACATGCGACAAGCGATCTACTCTATCTTAATGCCCTTGATGATCGCTCCCGCACGATTTTTGCCGGCCTTATCAAAGTGGAGCCAGGCGCCCAAGGCACAGACGCCTATCAAAAAGTGAGGAATCTCATTCTGAGCGATGATGCCGACCCGAACTCCATGCCAGGCTTGGAAATCTTGAATGACGAAGTCCGCTGCACCCATGGGGCGACCAACGGCCCAGTGAGCGAAGATGAGCTATTCTACATGCAGGCGCGTGGCATTCCCCGTGACAAAGCCCGCCGCCTCGTCGTGAACGGCTTTTTCAATTCTCTTCTTGAGAGGATCGAAGTAACGCCCGTTCGAGCTCATCTTTCCACACTTTTGGCAAAGCGACTCTCCGTAGGCTGAGGGGATCTCGTCCACGCAACTTAAAACTCTGCGTGAAAATTCTAGAAGAAAGGGAGTGGAAGCTCTTGATGTCGGCACACGAATCCCGTGTCGATCCATGGTGTGCCCCCAGATTGGCCCGGATGTCACGCGGTGAGCGACATCCGGTGGATGATTTTCTTTTTGAATATTATCCCAACCGTCCATCGCTGCTTCGGCGTTGGCATCCAGGGCTTGGTATTGTGCTTAAAGGGGCAGAGGCCTACAGCGCTTATAGCGGATATATTACTACGCCAATGGGAGTCACTGCGGAACCTGTTGGAGAAAACCGCCGAACCTTCGTGGAATGGCTCCAACGTTTCCTCACGCTGACAGCGAACCGACCTCCCTTTTTCGGATGCCATGGGATTCACGAATGGGCGATGGTTTATAAAACGGAGGAAAATCGATACGAGGACCTCCCCCTGAGATTGAGCCCGCAGGAAATTGCAGCGGTCGTCGATGCCCTACCCGTGCGTTGTTCGCATTATGATGCCTTCCGATTTTTTACTCCTCCTGCACGTCCACTCAATCGCCTTCAACCCGTCCGCGAAACTTCTCCCGACCTTGACCAACCGGGCTGCCTTCACGCCAATATGGATCTCTACAAATGGGCATTCAAACTCGCCCCATGGTGTCCATCGGAACTCATGGCTGATGCTTTTGAGTTAGCCAGGGAGATTCGAACACTAGATATGCAAGCCAGTCCTTATGATCTTTCTGCCTACGGCTACGAGGCTGTTCCGATTGAGACAGCGACAGGGCGTGTGGAATACGAAAGATTGCAACGCGGATTTGCTGAACGTGCCATGCCCATCCGGCGAAAGTTACTCACTCTTTGTGAGGCTCTGCTGATGCCGGAGCAGACGGACTCGGTTCCGGCGACGGCATTGTAACTGACGCTTGTGCAGCGGCACGTCGTTCAGCCTCTTCAGCATTCCATTTTGCAATGGCCAATAGAGTCGAGTGAAAATCGTAACGAAGAGTGAAGGCCTGACGACGAAAGAGGTCGAACTGAACGATGTCACCTTTAGCCTCCAATTTCTGAATCTGAACCTCCATCATAGCGAAGGATTTTTCTAACGCTTCTTTCGTCTGCTGATTAGGAGAACACTTAAATGCATCTAGGTTGCGTTTGATTTCCTGGATCCTTGACGAAGGGGAGTCGCAACCAGTGAGCAAACAAAGGGCCATCACTAAAAACAGACTTCCAAAACGAAAGAAGAGAGTACGGGAAGGTGTTGTCATCGCGGATTCGGAGACACTAGATTGGTTGAACTATGCCAATCCTGCAAATCAACAAAATCATCCCCGAAGAGGGGCTTTTGTGCGCGACAGAGCAGGATACTCATCAAGCAGGTTTTCATATCGGCACCGCGCTTGTCGGTCCAGTAACCATGAGTTTAACGGGTCCTCTCGGAGCTGGAAAAACCGCTTTCGTTCGCGGACTCGCAGACGGCTTAGGGTGTGATCCAGCACAAGTTTCTAGCCCGACGTTTGCCCTTGTGCACGAATACCCCAATGGCAGATGGCCACTTGTTCACATGGACCTCTACCGCCTGCAATCGGCTGCAGAACTTGTAGGAATCGGCTTGGAAGACTATCTCGCGGAACCACTCGTCATAGCCATCGAATGGGGGGAACGTTTCGAGGAGGAACTACCCTCAGATACCATTCGACTCCATTTCCATATCGAGAGCGATGCTCGGCGGATTACCATCAAACCATGAGAATACTGACTATCGAATGCTCCAGTTCGGTGGGCAGCGTTTCCCTAACTGAGAACAACCGCCCCATTATCGCGAGATCGTTTGAGAATCCCCGTGGTCGAGGTGCGTTTCTTTTCACCGTCCTCGAAGAGGTGCTCGCCAACTCTGGTGCATTTAATCTTGTTCTCGTTGGTACAGGACCGGGAAGCTACAACGCTCTCCGATCCAGTATCTCTGCTGCTTGGGGGATTTCGAAAGCCCGCAAAATCCCAGCGCGAGGTCTTTGCTCTGTGTTAGGCTATGATGCTCCCGAATATTTTGTGGTCGGTGATGCGCGCTCGAACCAGTGTTTTTTTGCGCATGTGTCGGATGGATGCCTCACCACTCCAATCGAGTTGCTATCACCAGAAGTCGCCTCAACTCGACTGATATCTGGCATCCCTGTTTTTTCCACAGGAGCATCGCTTCTCGACGCAGAAATCCTCCACCCAAACGCAACGATCTTAGCCCGACATGAAGCCCATGCTGGTCTTGCCGAGCCAGTTTACCTCAAGCCGCCCCACATCACCCAGAGCCGCCCGAAGGCGGCCTGAGCGTTATTACCAGCGCGTTAAATTCCCGAGCCAGCTGTTTGCTCCGCGGCTGGACTGGATTCCAGTTTACGAGCGAAGGTATTCGCGAACTCGAGGAGTTGCGTTAG
>RFZT01000077.1 GCA_009920585.1 bacterium | reverse complement strand
ACGGCTTGTTGTCCTGCGCGAGGACGAGTGGCAGAATAGGCGGCAGGCGCGTGCCGGCGGGGGCTTTGCGTGCGTGGTCTCTCCAAATTCCGACCATGTAGGAGAGCAGGCGCAGGGCGATTCGTAAGGCTTCAGGCGAGCGGAGGGGCGGTCGACAGGATTTACAGGATTACAAGATTTTGACAGCAGATCTTCGCGGGACATTCGCTAAGCGAATGGAGCGGCTAAAAATCCCCCACCCTGCATGCGAGCTTGCAGGCGTGCGTTATTTTTACCCGCCTATCCTGTCTCGTCAGGAGTTTCCGCGCCGATCGGAAAATCGGGATACGAAGGCGACTCCAACCTTTTTTTTGGGGGGGGGATTGGAGCGGGTGAAGGGACTCGAACCCTCGACATCAACCTTGGCAAGGTTGCACTCTACCAACTGAGTTACACCCGCATTGCTTTTTTAAGATAGGAGTCTGCCGCGTGAACGTCAATCAGAAAAAATAAGAAACATTTTTTCCTCTTTGTAGACATTGCGTAGGGAAGTCAAAAACCATCCACATGCTGGATGATATTTCTTCTCGGGTGTGAGTTTTTCTCCGTGATACAACTTCTAAGGGGGCGAAAAAACGGTAAAAAAAAAGGACACTCGGATTTCTCCGAATGCCCTTTGAAAGACATCGCTAAAAATTAGCGACGGCCGTATTCGCGGCGACCACCGCCGCCACCTGGAGGGCGATCTTCACGGGGACGGGCTTCGTTAACGGTGAGCGCACGACCGTCTAATTCTTTGCCGTGCATTTGGCTTACTGCTGCTTGTGCCTCTGAATCGGATCCCATCGTTACGAAGGCGAATCCGCGTGAGCGGCCTGTGAACTTATCCTGCATCAGCATGACTTCGGAAACCGAGCCGCACTGGGAGAACAGGTCTTGAATGGCAATCTCTGTCGTGTTGAATGACAGGTTGCCGACGTAGAGTTTATTACCCATGGTTTTACTATTTATTAACGCATTGGGATCGAGGCCTGTTCCCGACTGCCGGGTTTCAAACTACCTGAGGATCTGCCTACAGGATGTCCACCAAATCACGACCACATCTGCAAGTGCCATCTTTCGCTCATTTACTTCACGTTGGCAAATACTTTTAAAAAGATTTTTTTCGAGACGATCGGGGCGCGGGTCTGTATCTTTGCCGTTTGATTGTGATGAGATTATCCCATTTTGCCATTTTAGTCGCGACTCTATGCCTGTTTCCAAGGGCGGCTTCGGCGATTCAAGAGATGCGGGTGCCCTATAATTTTCAGTGGGGTGACTCGCAGAAAAAGGTGGAGAAGTTGATTCAAGGAACCAAGGCCAGAATAGTAGAACGCAAAACCGTGGGTGGGCGAACCGCGCTCGGCGTCCAAGGAATTCCTCAAAAGCTACTTTTAAAGGCGATTTTTTATTTCGAAAGTGACGCTCTCTCGGAGATTGAACTTCAATACGGAGATGCCGCATGGGATACCGTTAAGTACGGCGAGTTTTATGACGAGATCCGACAGAACATCGATTCTAAATTTGGAAGCGGTCAACTACTGACCCGAGAGAAGAGCCGCGATGGAGATGTCTTACAAACTTTGTTCGGACACCAATGGACACAAGGGCACATGTCTTTGCGGTTATTTTTGTATACCGCAAACAAGGACTCCGAGACCATCCGGATCATGAGCCTTCACTACAAAGACAACTAAAAACGCGGCGACTTACCTCGAGAGAAAAGCGAGCGCATCCCCAAGGCGGTTGCGCCAGGAGATCTCACTATGGGATCCGCCGACGATCCTCTGAATCATAAACTCCTCCCCATCCTTCCATCCTTTTTCGCGCAGAAGGCTTCCGAGGATTTTGTGATACCCCTCATAGCATTCATCAAGCCCTTGGTCACCGTAGTCGAAATAAATACGTGTAGTGGAATCTAAATTCGTCTTTTCAGCGAGAGCGAGCAAGAGGGCGGAGCGATCTGGTACGGATTGAGATACATCCTCAAAAGATGTCGAGAGACAGAGAAATCCACCAAAAACCCCAGGATGGTTGAGTGCGAGATAGAACGAATTCAAGGCACCTAGTGAGGCGCCACCGAGAATGCGAGATATCGGCTTGGGAATAGTTCGATAATGCTCATCCATATGGGGCACGAGTTCCTCCGCAATAAAATGAGCATAGGCAGCGCCGCTCAACTCTGGAGATAGATCGAAGTCCCGCAGGGATGCGTTGTCGTCGGAAAAACCTTCCGGATGGCACACGGCCACAACGATCGTTTCCGGTAAAACACCACGTTTAGAGAGAGTCTTGATGCACTCGTCCGCAGCCCAGTCCACACCAGAAATGGCACTCGTAGCGGGATCGAAAACATTATCTCCATCGTGAAGAATGAGAATCGGGAAGCGATGCTGGGAATCAGTTCCATAGGTGGGCGGAAGCCAAATGAGCAGGTCACGCGTTCCGGCAAGAATGCGCGAGTGGATACGCTCATGCGTGAGTCTCCCAGCATACCTGTCCTTCCAATCCGCTATCGTGTGGTGCCGAGTGGCATCGAGCCAGACGTCGTGAAAAAAATTGCTCGGAACATGTCCATAGGCGTCCACCGCTTCGGTCTCCCAACTCCCTCGCGTAATCTTATAATCAAAATGATGACCTGTATCGGACTCGATCTCTCCAACATGAAACGGAGGATCCCAATTGAGTTTCAGCGCTCGGTCAGGCTTCCATTCACCGAGGCCAGGGTGGCTACCCGTAATGAAAATCGGGGATTCTGGGCGATCGATCGGGGGCACGATTTGAAATCGAATCTGGCTCATGCATCAAATACTAAACCGAGAGCGTCTAGGAGGCAATGCCCCTTGGGACGAAATTCGCGCTCTGTTTGCCAAAATTCGGATCGACGAGCTTTGGAAAATCGTCAGATTGTTGTGGGATGATCATACCTGCGGAAATCGAGTCGCCAGCACATGGCGACAAAGGCAAGCAGCGTGGAGGACTGCGCACCTATTTCCGTGTCGCAGAAGAAGCCGGAACGGTGGTGCGCTGCGAACCCGAAGAGGCCCAGATCATCGTCTTTAATAGTCCGACGATCGAGGATGAGGCGGACTTGATGGAATACTACAACATCGATTACCACACCTTGCAGTCTTCATTAGACCCTGATGAGTTATCACGTCTGGAGTTTGAAGCTGATCATGCTGCGATCATTTTCAAGCGCCCGAAGAGTTTTTCTGCCGATGACAACTTCCTGCTGAAGATGACATCGACTGGCATATTTCTGCACGAGGATCGCTTGGTAATAGTGATGCCTGATGATGCCCCGCTTTTCGAGGGACGCGTCGCCTTGCGTGTGTTTTGCATCCAAGATGTGATCCTTCGCTTGCTTTACCAAAGCATCAACCACTTTGAAGGCCATTTGAAAGCCATCAACATGCTTTCGGATTCACTTGAACGCAGAATCATCACTTCGATGGAAACCAGATATCTCCTCAACATGTTCGCCTTGGAGAAAAGCTTGGTCTACATCCTGAACGCCATCAACTCGAACGGGGCATTATTTGACAAAATGAAGTCCTGTGCGGAAAAACTCGGGTTCGATCACGATCAAACTCGAACGCTCGAAGATATCGTGATCGAGAACCAACAGTGTCTTCGCCGCTCGGAGATCTACTCCCAAGTTATCGCCGGCCTCATGGACGCAAGGGCTTCCATCGTCAGCCACAACTTGAACGTCCTTATCAAGCATTTTACGATTTGGACGATTGCCATCATGCTGGCGAATCTCGTGGTCGGTATTTTTTCCATGAATGTCAGGCTGCCGGTCCCGATGGAAAATGATCTTTGGCCGTTCTACCTAATTAACATTCTCGCGGTGGGATCTGCACTCGGAGTGTTCTGGATTTCGAAAGTTCGGAAATGGTGAGCGCACGTTGTTCGTGCGCCTCGGCGAGCGCGGAGGGCAAACTGCGCGCCGGATTGGCAGGGCAGGAACCCTTCGTCATCAAGGGGCCTATCCCAACAGGAGCAGCAGTGGATCTTTGGGAAAAAATCGCTGCCAGCAACAACTGGACATTTGACTACACCCCATTTGAAACAGTGGAGGCTGGCTTGCAGGCGGTCTCGGACGGGCGAATCGATGTCCTTGTCGCCGACACCCCGATCACCCATGAGAACGCCGTAGTGGTCGATTTTTCGCAACTCTACTTTCATTCTGGACTACAGATTCTCGTTTCCGACAACCAGCAATCGATCTCCCGTCGGTTGATTCGCGATATGAAGGACCTTCTCAAACTTGAGATTTTTTGGTTCGTCCTAGCGGGGGTCTTCCTATTGACCTGCGGCGTCTATATTTTTGAGCGCCGTCACAACCCAGACTTCCCAAGCAAAAGAAGGGACGGTGCAGCAGAGGCATTTTACTATGTGGTGACTCTCGCCCTCACTGGCAAATCCGCTTACAAGGGATTCCCTGGAGTTTTAGGCCGTATAGTCATGATCGTATGGATCATGCTCGGGATCGTGACTGTGGCCTACGTGACATCGACCATCACAACGGCAATGACGATTGAGAAACTCAAGGGCTCCATTTCCGGACCGCAGGATTTATATGGCAAGACTATCGGCGTCGTAGATGACACGGTTGCCGCACACTATTTGGAGCAAAAGGGAATCAATGTGCTTGCGTTCGCCACCCTGAGTGAAGCCACGAGCGCGCTACTTGCTGGTCAGGTTGCCGCCGTAGTACACGACTCACCAATCCTGCGTGTTCTTGATTTCAAAAATCCACGAATCCCCATTTCCGTGGTTGGTCCCGTCTTTAATAAGGAAAATTACGGGTTCGCCATTCCATTCGGAAGCCCGTTAAGAAAGCAGCTGAACTGCGAGTTACTCAGGCTCAGCGAGACTGACGAGACGGGGCGTATCTTTTCCGAATACCTTGGAAAAGACCCAACCTAGAGAACCGTTCGCGAGGGATCAAATGATCCCAAGCTTCATCTTTCCCGCCTCACTGATCATTGCTTGATTCCATGGTGGATCCCACACCAACTCCACCTCGGCGTCCTCAATGCCTTCAAGGGAGAGGATCTTGCTTTTTGCATCAGCCGCGATCGTTGGCCCCATCCCGCAACCGGGAGCCGTGAGTGTCATCTTAACGAGAACGGTCGATTTTCCATCATCTTGGGTCGTAAGCTGGCAATCATAGATGAGCCCGAGGTCAACAACATTGACGGGAATTTCGGGATCAAAAACCATTTTCAGCTGGTTCCAGACAGCATCTTGCTTACTGCCTTCGACCTTGATCTTTTCGATTCCTTTCTCTGGATCGAGACCAAGCGCATCGGCATCCTTGAGATCAATGCGAGCCAGACCGCCTGGGGTGGCCACAGTAAAGGTGCCGCCCAGAGACTGGGTGATCACCACAGACATCCCTGACGGAAGAACGATCGGGTGCCCGCTTGGAATCTGAACAGCATCGCATTCGCGGCTCAGTAAAATTTCTCCTTGGTTGTGCATGAGGTAGAGAAGTATTGAGCTCAACCAGTGCTGTCGAGGGAATTTGGGGAAAATGGTTTAAGAACGCGAGCGCGAGTCCAAGGCATCGCGGAGCGCATCGCCGAGGAAATTTAACGCCAACAATGTGGTCGCCATCGCCGAGGCGGGAAAAACCAAGAGCCACCAAAAGCTGCGCACAGGGTTAATCGCGCCTGCTCCATCGGCGAGGAGAGATCCCCAACTCGCCTGCGGAGCCTGCACTCCCAGCCCCAGAAAACTCAGGAAGGATTCGTCTATGATCACGGCGGGAATCGTAAGTGTGAGATAGATAAGAATGATGCCACCGAGGTTCGGAAGAAGGTGGCGGATCAGGATGCGCCTATGGGATTGCCCAAGCGCACGCGCCGCAGTCACAAACTGACGCGATTTCAGAGACAAAACCTGCCCCCGCACAATGCGCGCCATCGTTAGCCATTCGATGACTCCAAGAGTGACGATGAGAATGGCGATTCGGGAGGACTGAACTAGGAACTCCAGCCCAACAGATGAAGCCCAAACCTGAAGACTCGAATTAAAAGCATTAATCGCAATAAGAATAAAAATGAGGCGCGGAACGGAATAAAGAATATCCACAACGCGCATCATTAAAGCATCGACACGCCCTCCCGTATATCCAGCAACAAGTCCCCATGCGGTACCAATGAAGAGGCTCACTATGGCACCGCAAAACCCGACAAGGAGAGAGATACGCCCCCCCGTGAGGAGACGATACAGGACATCGCGGCCGTTGAGGTCCGTGCCGAAGGGGTGGTCCATGGAGGGGCACGCATACTGATTCGGCCCCGGTTCACCCAAAGCAGACGGCAATAGGAATGGCCCACAAACGCATGCCAGAATCACAAAACCAAGAAAAGCCGCCGACAGCCAAGCCGCCGGATTTCTTTTTAATCTCGTCAAGACGCGCGGATCAGACATCAGCTTGAATTCGTGGATCGAGAAAGCCATAGGCCAGATCGACAACCAGGTTAAAAACCACCAGCATCACACAATAAACAATCACCATCCCACCCAGTAAAAAGCCGTCACGATTCAGAATCGAATGCACAAAAAAGCCCCCTGCTCCGGGAATATTGAAAACTGTTTCCACCACAATTGAGCCCGTAAGGAGGTGGGCGGCCAGAGGCCCCAAGTAGGAAACAACCGGCAAAAGCGCAATACGCAATGCATGGCGGAATACAATAGTCGATTCGTTCAGACCCTTCGCGCGAGCGGTACGAATGAAATCCTGACCGAGTGTCTCTACCATACTCCCTCGCATCAACCTAGCCACCACAGCCATGGCCGGAGCTGCCAGAGTGATCGTTGGTAGAATCAAATGCGATGCCCCACCCCACCCTCCAGCTGGAAACCATCCCAGCGTGAGTGCGAAAATAAGAATCAACAAGGGACCCACAATGTAAGCTGGCAGCGAAATCGCCGCTAAAGCGATGAACATGGCGCCATAGTCTCGCCACGTCTGCTTGTGCATCGCGGCCAGAGCACCAAGCCAAACTCCTCCAAGGGATGCTAGTAAAAATGCGGTGCCACCCAGACACAGGGTCACAGGTAAAGTCTGCGCTAGCATGTCCCCCCGCAACAAGTCGCCAATATACCCCGCATATTGCTGCCAAAGCGGCCCATCGAGTTTGTATTTCTGCAGAAGTTGCTTCTCGATCGCCGGCGGAATCTTTCTTTCTCCATCGAATGGCCCGCCTGGGGAAATCCGTATTAGCAAAAACGTGATAGTGACAACGCAAAACAAGACCACAAAAAGAGAGAGCAGGCGTTTCACTAGGACAAGAATCATGGCACGTATCCCCTATCATCCAGACACACTCCCCAATCACAAGCTTTCCGATTAGGAAGTCGCTGTTTCTTGGTGCTAGATTGAATTGCAGAAAACATAGGGATCGGGCAAATTCCTCGGTCTCATGATTCCGACCGAGCATACCGATCCTATTAACTCCCGCATTTTGTCCATTTCTGAGGATAAGATCTCGGGGTTCTCCCGTGAGCCATTTCTGGAAATTTCGCGTCTGAGCGGCGTTGAACTTCCTGTCGTCCTTGAACGGATCCGGGCGATGCTCGAAGCTGGGACGATTCGCCGGGTTCGCCAGACACTGCTTGCGACGAATCTCGCGGAAGGAGCGCTCGTCGCTTGGAAGGTGGCACCCGAAAAACTCGACTCCGCTTTTGAGTTTATGTTCCGAGAGGATCCCTTCTCCGGACATGTCGTCGTTCGCTCCACCGACGCCAAAATCCCAGGTGAAGCCTACAAGCTTTGGACGACCGTCAAGGTCCCTGCGGGTCAATCGCTAGACGAACACTGCAGTCTTCTTCTTAAAATAACCGGAGCAGAAAGCTACCGCCTGATGCCAGCGAAGGGGATCTTTGCCCTCGGCGTGGGCCACGTTCGCCGCAAGCTCATTGAACCGGGTGATCGCTCCGAAATGCCTGCCCGCATGCTTCGCACCGGTGTCGTTCAACTCACCGACCACGAGTGGCGTGTGTTGATGACCCTTAAACGCGAGTTCGCCTTGGACGAGATCGCCGAACCCGTTTGGGCACGTCGTGCGGCGGAAGCAGGCGTCTCGTTGGAGGATTTCTATGCCGTCGCAGAATCGCTCCAGGAGCGTAAACTTCTGGGCCGATTTTCCACATTCCTCGAGCACGTCAAGCCATCTCAAACTGGGGTTCGAGTGACCCGATTCAATGCCCTTTTCCATTGGGCCGTGCCTGCAGGTCGTGAAGAAGAGGCTGGGTCACAGATCGGCCGACACGAATGCCTCACCCATTGCTACTGGCGCGAGGGGGGGCCTGATTTTAATAATGTGAACATCATGGCCGTGGCCCACGGGACAGATCGCGATCGCGTCCTCACGTTCAAAGCCGCGATCGACAGCCACCTTGAAGAAGCCGGCTTCCCCGTTAGCTACACGAATGTCTTCTGGGGTGGTCGGAGTGAAATCAAACCCTCCGAAATCTCGCCCTTCGTTTACAAGGATTGGCACGCAAAACATAGCGTCTGATTTTTTAAGTGCTCGGCCCGATTTTGTTCACATCATCATTTCGCTTTCAGTCGCCGTAGAGCGAGATGAACGGCGATAGCGCACCTCATACAAATCCCAGCGCCGATTGCATGCAGCAGAGGGAATCGCCAATGTATATCCCCAGATCGAAATCAGATTGGAAAAAAGCACACGGGGATGACCAAGAGCCAAGGGCACCCGCTCCATGGAACTGAGAAGAATACTCGACCAAACTTGGATCGAGAGCGATTGCGCGATTGTACCGGCACCTGCGCAACGAGAATTCTCAAGCAAGGAATAGCCAAGATGACTCTCATGGAGAGAAGCTGCTAAAGAACGCCGCCCATTTCCATACTCGAAATCGAGAAGCTTTTTCCTCAACTGCAACGGCATTACCGGGCCTGACGGAACAGACCCCTCCATACCTCTGTTAGCTTCCAGCTTGTGCTGCGATTTGTTTAAGTATCGGTCCGAACTCAGCATTCCACAGGCCCATGAGCGGACGATCAGAATCGAAGCCAGCCTCGTCGGCTCCACTCACACTATAGACACGTGGCACGAGGCGAATATTTGAGGTGCCCGGAATAGGAACCATCGAGAGCTTGACGCGAATGGTCTGCGGGTTGCCGTAATTCCCCCACATCGCATT
>RFZT01000076.1 GCA_009920585.1 bacterium | reverse complement strand
GGTGCCGAAAGATTATCGTAGAGGGCGGAGAGTTGCCCAAGGCTCATGACTTCACAAACCATCCATATCGGTGGACGGCTTACTGCAATAGAGCGATGGGAGCGGAGAAAATCCTCGGTGCTCCTTCGGATTTCGGAATCGACCTTGGCAAGGGTCTCGGTGTGCCTCGCAGCGTCGCGATGGATTTCGACATTTTCATAGGCCTGCGCACCATGTCGATGAGCTACCTCGTAAGCCCAGCGTGTGCGGAAGGAGATTTCGCAGCGCTCAATGGCGTCGAGTACGAGCATGCGCAGGTGGTGATCGAAGCGATAGATTTCCCAAAGGTCCTCAAAATAAGTTCCGGGAATGAAATCGTCGCTTCCCGGTTTGAGAAAAGGATGTCGGTAGCAGGCAAGGCGGAAGTAATTTGCATGGCTGAGGTGGTTTAGAGCGCTTGAGCGGTCTTTGACAACTAGGCCACGCGACTCGAGAATGCAGAGTTGGCTATCGAATGTCGTGGGCGGGTTTGGCATTAGCGAAGGGGTCCAAAAAGTAACCCGCCTGGTGCGCATCGTTGAGAGGCGTGGCGGGTGTTGTTATTTTTAACTATGCCAAAGCATCATTGACTAGCAAGTGGATAATCCGATTCGGAGTTTAAAAAACAGCCCTTTTTCTGAGGATTCGAGAACGCCACTGGAGCAGTGGTAGTCTAGAGGATCATCGAGGCACTGCCGTGCCGTGCGCGTTCATAATGTCGTCTTACGTTCGAGGATCGCGACCATGCCGGAAACACCTGCACCGGCTTCGTAGGCGGAGAGTTCGGAAATGCGGCGTTCATGGCGACCAGCTTCAAAGGGGGTCTGCAGCCAGATATCAACGATCTCGAGCGCGAGGGTGAGCGGGATCGTGCGCTCTCCGATGGAGATCACGTTGGCGTTGTTGTGACGACGCCCGAGTTCCGCTGTTTCGTGGCTCCAACAAAGCGCACAGCGAACACCTTTGACCTTGTTGGCGGCAATGGCTTCGCCGTTTCCCGAACCGCCGAGCACGATGCCGCGATCGACTTCCTTGCGGGCAACCGCTTCTGCCGCCGGTATCACATAGAGCGGGTAGTCCGTGCTATCGGCGCTGTGGGTGCCGTAGTCAGTGACTTCGTGCCCCGCCTTTTTCAAGTGCTCAATAATGGCTTCCTTGTATAGAAATCCTGCGTGGTCGCTACCGATACTGATTTTCATGAAAGGCAAGCTGGTTTGGGGACGTCGGAATAGGGCGATTGCGGCGAGAGATTGAGCGTTTCGAGGAGGTTTCGATCCTCATCGACACCGGGGTTTTCGGCGGTGAGCAATTTGTCGCCGTAGAAAACGGAATTCGCCCCAGCGAAGAAACAGAGCGCTTGAGCCTCACGACTAAGAAGGCTACGGCCAGCCGAGAGGCGGATTTTTGCCTTTGGCAGGACGAGGCGGGTGGTCGCGATGAGGCGAACGAGTTCAAAAATATCCACCGGCGGGGCGTCCTCGAGGGGCGTTCCTGGCATGGGCATGAGGCAGTTGATCGGGACGCTTTCGGGGGCGGGGTCAAAGGAGCAAAGGACCTCCAGCATCTTGAGTCGGTCGATTTCTGTTTCCCCCATGCCAAGGATGCCGCCGCAGCAAACGCTCATTCCTGCACGCTGCACGGAGCCAATTGTATTAAGACGGTCTTGAAATGTGTGAGTGCTGACAATTTTTGCGTAGTGCTCGGGTGAGGTGTCGATGTTGTGGTTGTAGGCGGTGACTCCGGCTTCCTTAAGCTTGCGGGCCTCTGTGTCGCCGAGTTGGCCGAGGGTCACGCAGACCTCCATGCCGAGTTCGCTCACCGACCGGATCGTATCGAGCATCTGGTCGAATTTTTGCTCCCCGTCGCGAACGCCTTTCCAAGCGGCCCCCATGCAAAATCGAGTCGAGCCATTTTCTCTCGCGCGCTGGGCGACCGGCAGAACCTCATCCTTAGTCATGAGTGACTGGCGCTCGAGTCCTGTATTATAGCGCGCGCTTTGCGAGCAATAGCCGCAATCCTCACTGCAACCGCCCGTTTTCACGCTCAGCAAGGTGCAAAGCTGAACCTCATTTTTCGGCCAGAACTCCAAATGAAGACGGTGACTTTCTGCGATCAGGTCAAAGAGTGGGCGGCGGTAGATTTGCTCGAGTTTTTCAAGATTAGGTCTCACAGGGCATCTTTTGTAGCCAGCGTCAGGCAGGGAGTCAATCGGCCGTTCTGGGGGGGTGCTAATCTGGGGATCGGTAGAACAACCAACTTGAAACCCTCGCGCAAGAGACTAATATCCCGACTTCAATCTAAAAATATTACTATGCCATTCGAATTACCTTCACTTCCCTACGCCGCCACCGCGCTCGAGCCCAACATCGATGCCCGCACCATGGAAATCCATCACGGCAAGCACCACGCCACCTATGTTGCGAATTTGAACAAAGCCCTCGAAAGCGCTCCGGAGTTGGCTTCGAAATCCATCGAGGAACTCATCAGCAACATCTCTGCACTTCCCGAAGCGATCCGTGGTGCCGTTCGTAATAATGGCGGTGGACACTGGAACCACAGCTTTTTCTGGAATCTCATGGCCCCTTCGGCAGGCGGTCAGCCCTCCGGCGCGCTCGCGGACGCCATCACAAGTGCTTTTGGCAGCTTCGACGACTTCAAAGCCAAATTTGAAGCGGCTGGACTCGGTCGTTTTGGTAGTGGTTGGGCTTGGCTTTGCTTGAAATCCGATAAATCCCTTTGCATCTGCTCGACGCCGAATCAGGACAATCCTCTCATGGCCGGGATTGCGGAATGCCCCGGCACGCCGCTTCTGGGCTGCGATGTCTGGGAACATGCCTACTACTTGAACTACCAAAACCGCCGTGCGGATTATCTCAAGAGCTGGTGGAATACCATCAACTGGGCTGCTGTTGAAAAAAACTACGCCGCCGCCCTCGCTTAATCTCATAACCTGAATTCCTTGGCGCCCGGCGGCCTTCCGCCGGGCGCTCTTGTTTCGCTCACTTCCGTACCATGGCCTTTCTCAATTCCAACTATCTTAAACTCAAAGCCGGCTACTTGTTTCCTGAAATCAATCGTCGCGTCAAAGCCTACACGGATTCGAATCCAGATGGGGCGGCCCGATTGATCCGGTGTGGGATTGGTGACGTGACAGAGCCGCTCCCCGCCGCAGTGCGCGAGGCGATGCATAAGGCGGTGGACGAGCTTGGTGAACGCACAAGTTTCCGAGGTTATGGGCCGGAACAGGGTTATGAGTTTCTGCGGCAAGCCATCGCTGGTCAGGACTACCGTGCTCGAGGGATGGATATTGCCGATGACGAGATTTTTGTCTCGGACGGCTCGAAATGCGATTGCGGCAACATCCTTGATATCTTCGGCGCGAACAACCGAATCGGGGTCATGGATCCGGTTTATCCCGTTTATGTGGATACGAACGTCATGGCTGGTCACACCGGCGAAGCCGATGAAAGCGGCCTCTACAGCGGTCTCGTTTACCTTCCGTGCGATGCGGACAATGGATTTGTGCCGGCCATTCCTTCTGAAAAGGTGGACCTCATTTATCTCTGCTACCCGAATAATCCGACTGGAGCCACCGCCACCCGCGCGCAGTTGACCGCTTGGGTCGAATATGCCCTCGCGAATGACGCGGTGATCCTCTTCGATGCTGCCTACGAGGCCTACATTCGTGACCCTGAGATTCCGCATTCGATTTATGAAATTCCTGGCGCGAGACGTTGCGCGATCGAGTTTCGCAGTTTTTCTAAAAACGGAGGATTCACCGGCGTGCGGTGCGCTTTCACTGTCGTTCCCAAAGATCTAAAATGCCAAAATGCGAGCGGGGAAAAAATGCCACTTCATCCGCTTTGGAATCGCCGCTTCAGCACAAAGTTCAATGGTGTCGGTTACGTCACACAGCGTGCGGCGGAAGCTCTCTACTCACCTGCGGGAAAATCCCAGATCGCCGAACTCATCGAGCATTACATGGGCAATGCTGCTATCCTGCGCGGTGCGGCTGAGAAGTGCGGGCTCACGGCATTCGGTGGCACGAATGCTCCGTATATCTGGGTCCGTGCGCCGAAGCATCTCACGAGTTGGGCGGTTTTTGACAAACTTCTCAGTGAGGCAAACGTCGTTGTCACGCCAGGAAGTGGTTTCGGACCAGCCGGCGAGGGGTATTTCCGCATATCCGCCTTCAATAGTCGCGCCAATGTGGTGGAGGTCGCCAGACGCCTTGCTGCGATTGATTGGACTCGCTGAGGATCGGCGAGATCCAGCACCATGGGGAGGTTGTGTGACTTTTCTGTTGAAAATCCACCCTTGACCAATCGCGCCTTGGAAAGACCATAGGGGTATGGATTTTTCCAAGAAGGAATATTTCGTTAATCGAGAGACAAGCTGGTTGGAGTTCAACCAGCGTGTCCTCGATCAGGCATTCAGCGAGGACAACCCGATTCTCGAGCGGTTGAAGTTTCTTTGTATCGTCAGCTCGAATTTGGATGAATTTTTTGAGGTTCGAGTTGCCGGTCTCAAGCAACAGATGCAAACCGAATCCTCGGAGACCGGCCCGGATGGGCTCTCGGCGAAGGAAACGCTCGCGCTCATTAGTACGCGGACGAAGCGAATGGTGGAGGATCAATACCGTTGCTGGCGTGAGCACATCGCGCCTGCCCTCGATGCCCAGCGGATCCGTTTTCACAACTATCCTGATGTGTCGCCGGATGAACGTGCCTATTTTGAGAAATATTTTCGCGAGACAATTTATCCAGTTCTGACTCCGCTTGCAGTGGACCCTGCGCATCCCTTTCCCCAACTCCTTAACAAGAGCTTGAATGTGATCGTGGAACTTGAGGGGGATGGACTCAATACTGACATCGCTGTCGTACAGGCTCCCCGCATCCTTCCGCGCTTGGTGCCATTCTCGAAGCGCACCGATGGAGATGACTATATTTTCCTCGGTAACCTCATCCAGGAGCATGTTGAAACCCTCTTCCGTGGAGTGACGGTGAAAGGGGCGCATCTTTTTCGGGTCACCCGCAATAGTAATCTCTACGTGGACGAGGAAGAGGCCAGCAATCTCCTTCATGCAATTGAAGAGGAACTCCGTAAAGTCAAGCGGGGTGCGGCTGTTCGCCTTGAGGTGAAGCACGATTGCCCTGATCGGGTGCTCAAGCGTCTCTTGGATATTTTCAATCTGGAGGAAGAAGATGTCTCCCGCATTGATGGGCCTCTGAATCTCTCCCGCCTCATGCCACTGGCGATGCAGCTCGATCGTCCGGATCTCCGCTACAAGCGCTTCACGCCTTGCTCTGTGGTCTCGCTTGATGCCGAGTCCGACTTATTTTATCACATCCGCAAGGGCGACATTCTACTCCATCACCCCTATGACAGCTTCCAGACGGTGGTGGATTTTCTCGTTCAAGCTTCTGAGGACCCTCACGTCTTGGCGATCAAGCAAACGCTCTATCGCACGAGTTCGGATTCCCCGATCGTTCAAGCCCTCATTGCCGCTGCGAGAAATGGCAAGCAGGTCACAGCCGTCATCGAGCTGAAGGCCCGTTTTGACGAGGCGGCGAATATTCAATGGGCCCGCATGATGCGCGAGGCTGGGGTGGATGTGGTTTATGGGGTCACAGGTTTGAAGACCCACGCCAAGGCCATGCTCATCATTCGCAGTGAGGGCGAGCGCATTCGTCGTTACGCTCACATGGGCACTGGCAACTACCATCCCTCGACAGCAAAAATCTACACCGACTTGAGCCTGCTTACTTGCCGTGAGGCTCTGACAAGCGAGCTCGCGGAGACATTTAATTGTCTTACGGGGGTGTCACGTTTCCCAGAGATGAAAGAGTTGATGGTTGCTCCATGGAGGCTCTGCGAAGGTTTTCACGAACTGATCGAAAACGAAATCGGCCACGCAATGGCGGGACGTCCTTGTGGCATTTACGCGAAGGTCAACTCGCTCGTGGAGGAGGGGATCATCGAAGCTCTCTACCGCGCCTCTGCCGCCGGTGTCCCGATTCGTTTGCTCGTTCGCGGTATGTGCGCCGTGCGGGTCGGTATCCCTGGAGTGAGCGAGAATATTGAGGTGCGAAGCCTTGTTGGGCGCTTCCTTGAGCACAGTCGTATCTTTCGCTTTGAGAACGGTGGGGACGTCCGCATCTATCTTGGCAGTTCGGATTGGATGCCTCGAAATCTTTTCCGTCGTGTGGAAACGGTGTTTCCCCTCACGGCTCCGGGCATGATCCGGCATGTGGACGAGATTTTATCTTGGTTCTGGAAAGACAACGTCAAAGCGCAAGTAATGCAGCCCGACGGAGTTTATCGTTTGCGGGATCTGGCGCCGGGGGAGGAACGTTTTGACGCGCAAATGGAATTCCTTGCGGAAGCCCAACGCCGCCGCAAAAAAGTCGTTCCCGCTAAAGAGTGGTAAATCTTTTCGTGTCGGACGAGAGAGCTTTTTTGAAGGTTTGGGGCAGGGGCCAGCATAGTGGCTTGCAAGCCGTCGCCTCGTGGATAGTATGCTTCGCACTATTATGAGTCAGACCCTACTTGATAAAGTCTGGGCGGCCCACGCCGTCCGCACCCTGCCCAATGGATCCACGCAACTTTTAATCGGCACGCACCTCATTCACGAGGTCACCAGCCCACAGGCATTCGGCATGTTGGGGGATCTGGGTCTGAAGGTTCTCTACCCTTCCCGCACCTTTGCAACCGTGGACCACATCGTTCCGACTGATGAGCGCCAAGAGCCATTCAGCGATACTCTCGCGGATGCCATGATCAAGGCCCTTCGTAAAAATTGCGACGATCACGGGATCAAGTTTTTCGACCTTCCGAGCGGTCAACAAGGTATCGTTCACATCGTCGGACCTGAGCAGGGGATCACCCAACCGGGCACCACGATTGCCTGCGGCGACTCCCACACATCCACGCACGGCGCCTTCGGTGCTATCGCTTTCGGCATCGGAACTAGCCAAGTCCGTGACGTGCTCGCCACGCAGACGATGGCGATCCGCAAACCTAAGGTCCGTCGCATCAATGTGAATGGCAAGTTGAGCCCTGGTGTTTATGCGAAGGACGTGATCCTTCACATCATTCGTAAGCTCGGAGTCAACGGTGGACTCGGCTACGCTTACGAATACGGCGGCACCACATTTGACGCGTTCACCCAAGAAGAACGAATGACGGTTTGTAACATGTCCATCGAGGGTGGGGCCCGTGTGGGATACGTGAATCCCGACAATACAACATTTGAGTATCTCCGTGGCCGCAACTATGCGCCGAAGGGCGCGGATTGGGATGCCGCCGTGGCTCGATGGAAGGCCACCGCATCTGACCCAGATGCCGTTTACGATGATGTTGTCACTTATGATGCGGCAGATATTGCTCCGACTGTCACTTGGGGTATCAATCCCGGCCAAGCCATCTTCATTAACGAGAACGTTCCTCTCGCTTCCGATGTGCCGGAGAAAGACCGTGCCACAGCAGAGGAAGCCTACGCGCACATGCAACTCACCGCAGGCAAACCCATCAAGGGCACCAAGGTCCAAGTGGCCTTCCTCGGTAGCTGTACGAATGGACGCTTGAGCGACTTGCAAGAAGTGGCACGCTACATCAAGGGTCGTAAAGTCAGCAGCAGCGTAAAGGCCATCGTGGTCCCTGGATCCCAGAGTGTGGCCAGTCTCGCCGAAAGCATGGGCTTGGCGGAGATTTACCGCGAAGCTGGCTTTGAATGGCGCGGAGCGGGTTGCTCGATGTGCCTTGGCATGAACCCCGACAAGCTCGTCGGTGACCAACTTTGCGCCAGTTCCAGTAACCGCAACTTCAAAGGCCGCCAGGGAAGTCCGACCGGGCGCACCGTGCTCATGTCGCCCCTCATGGTCGCCGCCGCCGCTATCACTGGCGAAATCTCCGATGCCCGTGAGATCTTCGACATCAAATAACGACCGCATTTCACAATCATTCCTTTCTCAATCCGAAAAATAAAATGGCTCTCGAAAAAATCACCCAAACTAGCGGCCGTGGCGTTTACGTTCCCGGCGATGATCTCGATACCGACCGCGTTATTCCTGCCCGCTTCATGAAATGCATCACCTTCGACGGTCTAGGTGAGTTCGCGTTCTTCGACGCGCGTGCGGCAGCTAAGGCCGAAGGGAAAACCCACCCACTCGACGATGCCCGATTCACCGGTGCCAGCATTCTTTTTTCTGGCTCCAACTTCGGCTGCGGAAGCTCACGCGAACACGCGCCCCAAGCCCTCTATCGCTTCGGTATTCGTGCCGTCATCGCCGAGAGCTTCGCAGAAATCTTTTTTGGAAACTCCATCACGCTTGGTATGCCCTGCGCGGTGATGAGCGGACAAGACATTCGCGCTGTCGCTCAAATCATCGAAAGCGATCCTGCGGCGCTTATCACTTTGGATCTGCTTGAAGGAAAGCTGAGCATTGCCGACATGGACTTCCCTGCGACTCTGCCAGTTCATGCCCAAGAGGCCTTGGTCACCGGCAAGTGGGACGCTATCGCGGATCTCCTAGAAGGCATCGAGGACGTGCGCACCTGTGCCGCCAAGTTGCCCTATATGGCCGCCTAAGGAAGTTGCCTGCAGGTTTTTCATTGGCGCACACACGCGAACTCGCGATCCGTTACGATAAAGTGGATGGCGGGGGGGGTATTGGCGTATTCGGGCGCGGCGCGCCGACAACGAGTCCCGATTCGCGATAGTTTTTCTGACACTCGGAAAAACCTAACCCACTAATAATCCCATTGTCCCTTTAAAATTGGACTTTGCAGCGGAAAAGAAGGGGGGCATGGCCGTCTCGGCCGTGTGGAGACTCGGCTACTTTCTCGCACCCTGCCCATCGGAACCAAGGAGCAGATCGCAGCACACAGGCGGGACGCACTGTGTCCCTCTACTCAAATCCAAAAGCAAGCGGTTTTTGCTATAATTCATCTATTGCTAGTGAATGGTTTTGTTGTGCGTCTTGGCTGTCTGCCGCGCGAATAGTTTGGAGGATTTCTCGGTCGTGAGAAATCGGAGGGGGTAGGTTCTGGAGGGTCTATCTTTACGCCTTCCCCGCCGCCATTATCAGGATCACCCTTGCGTGAGAAAAAACATGCGATGGCGTAGAGGATCGCGATGCCAATCACGATCGGCGTTGCGCCGATGGCAAGCGAGGCGACGAAGAAAATGCAAAAGATGGTAAGACGGTTCATGAGGGATTAATATCTGGAATCACTGATTCTCATAAACTTA
>RFZT01000075.1 GCA_009920585.1 bacterium | reverse complement strand
TTGATTGCCGCTTGCCAACAGCGCTCTTAGCCGCTTTGCTGGCTGTCTTTCCATAGAAATCTGATCAAATTATGAATCTTGATACCACCTCGCTTGAACTGGCTGCACGCGACGCTCGCGGGCTTGCCATGGACGCCATCACTAAGTGCAAATCCGGCCACCTCGGCCTGCCCCTCGGCGCCGCCGATATTGGTGCTGTTCTTTATGGCAATGCCATGAGTTTCCATCCCGATGAGCCTCGCTGGTTGAACCGCGACCGCTTCATCCTCTCCGCCGGTCACGGCAGCATGTTCCTCTACAGCTGGCTCCACCTCTCGGGCTTCGCTGTTTCCTTGGAAGACGTGAAAAACTTTCGCGTCCTTCACAGCATCACCCCCGGCCACCCGGAGTTCCACGAGACCCCCGGAGTCGAAGCCACCACCGGGCCACTCGGCCAAGGCGTTTCAAATGCCGTCGGCTATGCGATTTCCGCCAAAATGTCCGAAGGTCGATTCAACACCCCAACGCATACGATTTTTGATCACCATGTTTTTGTGCTCGCTGGTGACGGCTGCCTGCAGGAAGGCGTTGCCCAAGAAGCTAGCGCGCTCGCCGGGCATCTTGGCTTGGATAATCTAGTTCTCATCTACGATGCCAACAACGTCACCCTCGACGCCATGGGCCCAGTTTCGCAGAGCGAGGACACCGCCGCGCGCTACGCCGCTTACGGTTGGGAAGTCCATCAAATCGACGGCCACGATCTCCACGCCATCGCTGGTGCCATTGAGAAGGCCAAGGCCTCAAAGTCTGGAAAACCCCAATTCATCATCGCCAAGACAATCATCGGAAAAGGAATTCCTGAAGTCTGCGGCACCAACAAAGCCCACGGCGAAGCTGGAGTGAAATTTGTCACCGAGGCCCGCAAGTCCATGGGGCTTCCTGATGAAACGTTCTTCGTCGCTCCAGAAACCAAGGCCTACTTCGAAGCTCGCAAAAAGTCCCTCGTCGCCGCCCATGCCGAGTGGCAGAAAAATTTCCAAGCTTGGCGCGCAGCGAATGCCGAACTCGCCAGCGAACTCGATGATGCCATCGCCGGAAAAGTCCCAGATCTCCTGAAGGCCATTCCCGCCTTTGATCCCGCTTCCAGCATCGCCACCCGCAAAGCCGGCAGCGACATCCTTCAGCACGTCGCCGCCGCCATGCCCCTTGTGACAAGCGGTAGCGCCGACCTTCACGGTTCCACGCTCAATTACATCAAAGACGGCGGGGATTTCAACCGCGAGAACCGCACTGGACGCAACCTCCACTTCGGCATCCGTGAGCATGCCATGTGCGGCATCATGAACGGCATGGCCTACGATGGCATCTTCCGCGCCAGCGGGGCCACCTTCCTCGTCTTCAGCGATTATGGACGCCCCTCGATCCGCATCGCCGCCCTCTCGCATCTGCCAACAGTTTATATTTTCACACACGATTCCGTGGGCGTTGGTGAGGATGGTCCCACTCACGAACCAGTGGAAACCGTCGCAGCTCTCCGTGCGATTCCTGGCCTCGACGTGATTCGCCCCGGCGATCCCGAAGAAACCGCCGGCGCTTTTGCTGCCGCCTTTCAGAAGACCACCGGACCGACCATGCTCGTCCTTTCACGCCAGAATATCGCCACCTTAAATGAGATCCCCGTAGAGACCCGCCGCGAGGGTGTTTTCAAAGGTGGCTACATCGCCAAAAAAGAGACCGCCCCTCTCGACCTCATCCTTCTTGCCACCGGCAGCGAACTCCAACACGCGATGAAAGCCGCCTCCGAACTCGGTGCGGGAACCCGCGTGGTTTCGATGCCTTGCTTTGAGCGCTTCGAAAGCCAGACCGCAGAATACAAGGAATCCGTCCTGCCAAAAGCTTGCCGCAAACGCGTTTCGATTGAAGCCGGAATTTCTGATCCGTGGTTCCGCTACGTCGGCCTCGACGGCAAGACAGTTGCCATCGACCGCTTCGGCCTGAGCGCCCCCGGCAATATCGTGATGGAACAACTCGGCATCACGCCGACCCATCTCGTCCAAGCGGCTAAATCGCTTTAACCTAAGTCCGATAGGATTGACCACCGAGGACACCGAGAGCACGGACAAGACAAAAAATGCGGCGAGGGTTCAGATAATGCCCTTTCATCGCTTGAATTCTGTGCGTTTTCTTAAATCTGAGCTGTCAACCCAACACGATGTCATCACTGTTTGACCGAGACCTCATCCGCCAAAAAGCGGATGAGTTTGAATCAGCCAGTCTGCACGACACACTCGCGTGGGCTTGGCAGGAGTTCGGCGAGCGCGCCGCCATCGGCACCAGCTTTCAGGGAGCTGGCCTCGTTGTTATGCACACGGCCTACACTCACGGGTTTCGGTTTCCGGTTTTCACTATCGATACTGGCCTCCTCTTTCCCGAAACCCTCGCTCTGAAGGCGGAGATCGAAGCCCGCTTCGACCTCACCATCGAGTCGCTCGTCCCCGAGCAAACCGTAGACGAACAGGCCGCCGAACTCGGTCCTGAACTCTGGAACAACAAGCCAGACCTCTGTTGCTCTCTTCGCAAAGTCATTCCGCTGCAGAAAAAACTCGCCTCGCTCGACATGTGGATCACGGGCCTGCGTCGGCAGCAAAATGAGACAAGGGAAACGACGCGCATTGCCGAGCTTTACCACTTCGACGTCCTTCGCGACCAATACATCGTCAAACTCAACCCCTTGGCCGCGTGGTCCCGCGAGGCTGTTCAGGCCTACATCGCCGAGCACAAACTCCCATCGAACCCCCTTGCCGCACGCGGATACCGCTCCATCGGCTGCCAACCTTGCACTCGCCCGGTCGCTGATGGCGACAATGAGCGGGCAGGTCGCTGGACTGGCTTCGATAAAAGCGAGTGCGGCATTCACTCCTTCCTCGGCAGCAATATCTAAACCGACTACCCCCGGAGCGTTTTGATTTTAGAAATTCTCGAATGGGCGATCACCCCCGCGACTTGGACTTCGCGCCGTAGCGGACTCCTTGCCGCGCAGATCGCCATTCGCCATCGTCGTTCCCGCTGCGCTTCCGCATGGCAACCCCACCTCGATTCCTGCAAAGTCTTCGTTGCTTTGCACACAGAACACCCTCCCTCCGACTCCTCCCCCCGGCACTGCGTCATCCTCGGCAGCGGTCACCTCAATGATATCAACCTCACGTTTCTGCAAAAAAACTTTTCCGTCATCACGCTGGTGGATGCAGTTCATCCGATCGAAGTCCAACTCCGTTCTTTATTTTCATTCGGCCGACTGCGCCTTTTTACAAGCGATATCAGCGGGATACTCACAGCCAAAGCGCCCCCTGCCGGCGTTAAGCTTGACCCCCATTTGGTGGCCTTGGTTTCCAGCGCGGACTGGGCGATTTCAAGTTGCCTCCTTTCTCAACTCCCCCTCCACGCTCCGTGCTCCAACGACGACTCCCGCGACATCGAATCTATCCATGCCGTCTATGCAGCTCACCTCGATCTCCTGCGGCAAGCTCGCAACGCGATACTGATCACCGACACCGCCCTCCGCCTCGATCCTGATCCCACTTGGCACTCCCTATTGCATGACTTTCCGCTCCCCGCCCCCTCCGCCACGTGGATATGGCTGCTAGCACCGCCCGGCGAAAAGCATCCGGCTGCGGGTGAATCCCGGCGCGTGGAAGCGTTTGTTTTTTCCTCAGGTCGCCTAAAACCGAATTCAGCGGAATTAACCACAACCGACCAAAGGGAGATAGATTGCTAAAAGCAACTCCGAAGGAGTGAACGAAGTGAATCAAAGAACACAACCGAGAAGGCTGGGAGTCTTTGAGGAAGGCCAATACCAGGTTGGCCCGCAGGGCGAGACGAGCGGGCGCGAGCGAGTCAAAGAACACAGATAATCAGCTGTTTACAAATCAAAGAACGTTCTCTGTTTAGCGCAGCGTTCAACACCCCTAAGGAATTCTTGTTAATCCTGTAAATCCTGTCCTCCTGTCTAAAAAGCTTTTTCGGGCTAAAAGCGAGTCCACCAAAACCACGCAAAAAGCCCACCCGCCGCATAGGCCACGATATCAAGCGGGTCTGCCGTACAGTGCTGGAAAAGAAGCGGAGCGATCCCTTCTGCGGCGAGCGACCAAACAAGGAAGAGTCCACCGACTTCCGCGAGCGAGGGTTTGCGATCATGCATTCGCAAACCGAGCTTCCTCTCCATCCAGAGAAAAACGGGAATCGCCGCCGGCAAAAACAGGACATCGGAAAACCAACCCCGCAAAGCAGGATGGGAAAATATCCAACGCTGAATCACGTAGATCGCAACTGCCGCGATACAAAGCGGGTCAGCAGCGTATCGAAACTTCCTCACAGCAAGGCTGTGATCGCAATCCCGGTTCCCAGAGCGAGGGCAAACTTAAGAAAAAGAACACTCATTAGCTTTTGTAGATAAGTGATGCCTGTGGTTTTGTGAGTGGTCGGATCAATGCGCTCCACGCGCATTTGTTTCAACATCCACTGACCGTCGATTTTTTGAGCGGATACCACCTCGAAGCGTTTTACGAGAACGCCGGATTTGTCGTAACCCTCAATGCGGAGGAGCGCTGCGGACTCGCGGTCAATCCACACGCGAACCGCACCGTATTGGGAACTGCTGCGAGGCGCTGGGATCTCGATCTTCCATGCACGACGCGAACGAACGGTTTCCTCACCCAGCAGGCGTGGATTTTTCCAGTAAAGAAACCGCAGAGCCAGATCTTCATAGGTGATGAGCCCGCCGCGAACGGAATCATCGTAGCGAGCGACGGGAACTCGTGATTTTGCATCCGCTAGGGATTCCTCGAGTTGGGACTCGTCCTCGCCAAGAGTCAGAATAATGTCCTGCCGAG
Source organism: bacterium (assembly GCA_009920585.1). Lineage (GTDB taxonomy): Bacteria > Verrucomicrobiota > Verrucomicrobiia > Chthoniobacterales > Terrimicrobiaceae > UBA967. The sequence goes on along the minus strand of RFZT01000075.1, from coordinate 4,515 downwards.
GATCGCTGAACCCATACCGGATGGACCCGTTTTTGACCTCAATGAGAAAGGGAACTTTCACCGAGCCGGCGCGCAGTTGCGCATTGAGAGTGATTTCGCCCCCCATGGGGTTGAGGCGGGCGGCAGCGACGATCTCCTGCGCCGTTGGCTCCTCGCAATAAAGCGGGCTGATGCCGAGTAGAGCGGTGATCAGAAAAACAACGAATGGCATGAAACTAAAATGCAGTGATTGGTGGAGAATCCCAATGAATTTTTCTCCCATATTAGGCAAGGGAACTTGATCCCACCCAATCGACGGCGCCCGTGGCGGCTCGGGTGCCTGTGGCAAAGCAACCTTGCATGAGATAGCCGCCGGTCGGCGCTTCCCAATCGATCATCTCTCCCGCCACAAAGATGCCAGGATGTTTTTTGACCATCAGATTGCGATCCAATTCGCTCCAGCGAATCCCGCCAGCGGACGAGATCGCTTCATCGAGAGGACGTGGGCCGGTGAGCGCAATCACGCAGTGCTTGGCTTCACGGGCCAGCGAGTTCACATCATCCCACGACTTTCGCGAAAGAATAGCCACGGCTGCGTCACTGAGCTTCCAGCGCGTGCCGGCTTCCGCGAGAAAATTCCTCCGCGCAGACTCCATCTTGGCAACAAGTTGTTCGTGCGTGTGAGCGGGTTTGAAGTCGATCGCGATGGCGGGGACCTCCATGGCCCGTAGGGCCGCACCGAGTTCGTAAATCGGCCCTCCTTCGAGTCCGTAGCGGGTCAAAAGCAATTCGCCGATTGCGGTGGTATCACCCGCACGCACATGGATATTTTTAAGCGGCTTGCCCTCCGCTTGAGCCAGAATCTCGGGTGTCCAAGGATGCTCCCATCCGCAATTCGCTGGCGCGAGCGGATGGCACGCAATGCCGAGCCTTTCCAACATCGGTAGCCAAGCCCCGTCGGAGCCGGTTTTTTTCCAGGATCCCCCGCCAAGTGCCAGAATGACCGCGTCGGCCGTGACCATTGTTCCATCGGCAAAACCCATTCGGTAAGGAGCACCCATCTCGATGCTCACGCAGCGGTGATGCATCTTAAAATTCACACCCAACGAGCGCAGACGGGCGATCCATCTCCTCAACAGGGGCGCGGCCGTAAGTGCCTTCGGATATACTCGGCCACTGCTCGCCTGAAATGTCTCCACCTCCAAACCGGCGGCCCAATGCTGCAGGGCTTGCGAGTCAAAGCCCTCGATCAAGTCACGCCATGCTCCGTCGGTCATCTCCGGGCCCGTGTATCGCGTTGCGAACCGTTCAATCGCTTCCCCATGAGTGAGATTGAGTCCGCCTTTTCCTGCGACGAGGAATTTGCGTCCAACCGAGGGTTTGGAGTCGAATAATGTGACCGCTAGTCCCCCTTGTGAAGCCACCTCGGCGGCGCGGAGGCCGGCTGGCCCGCCACCGATGACGGCGATCGTGCTGTGCAGACTCAAGCCGACTGCTTGGGGGCGGACACCAGGGTTTCGTAGAGGGCTTGGGTTTGCTTCGCAATAGCGCCCCAAGAAAAGACCTCAACCGCACGGCGGCGACCGGCTTCACCGAAGGCAGCCTGCTTGGCAGGATCGGCCATCACTTCGTTGATGCGGTCAGCGAGGTCGTGCGAGAACGCTTCGGGATTGATCGGCTCAAACGGGCTGGCGCTCATCTGCTCTAGCGGAACAAGGTAGCCCGTCACGCCGTGCTGCACGACTTCACGAATGCCACCGACCGCACTCGCGACCACCGCGCGGCCGCAGGCCATCGCTTCCAGATTGATGATTCCGAATGGCTCGTAAATCGAGGGACACACGAAGACGCCGGCGTGACTGTAGAGCTCGATTTTTGCTTTGTTATCGAGCATTTCGTTGATCCAGATCACGCCCTCGCGTTTTTGTTGCGCGGCAGTGACAGCCGCGCGCATCTCTTCGGCGATTTCCGGCGTGTCCGGCGCACCGGCGCAGAGGACGACTTGGAAGGAAGGGTCCAGATGCTTGATCGCATTCACGAGATGAATGATCCCCTTCTGTCGCGTGATGCGACCGAGGAAGAGGGCATAGGGCTTTGAGGAATCAATGCCAAAGCGGTCAAGGACGCCATGCGCCGCGACGGGTTGGTATTCCTCGGGGTCGATGCCGTTGTAGATGATGTGCATCTTGGCCGGATCGACATTAAAAAGATCCGCCACATCTTGGCGGGTCCCTTCCGAAACAGCGACGACGGCGTCCGCCATTTCCAGAGCCGTTTTTTCCAGCCAGCAGGTAAAATCATATCCACCCCCGAGTTGCTCGCGCTTCCAAGGGCGGAGCGGCTCGAGCGAATGCACGGTGACAACGAGCGGAATGCCATAGTTGAGCTTCGCGAGGATTCCGCCGAAATGGGAATACCACGTGTGGCAGTGAACGACATCGGCGTCGATGTTCGTCGTATTAAAATCCAAGCAACGTTGAAGCGCACCGAAGACCGAGTTGAGTTTGGATGGGTTTGTGTAGGCCTCTGTGGAAAGTCCAAACCCGCGCGCGGCAAGCTGGCCATCGGCATAGTTTTGATTTCCGAAGCATCGGACTTCGACCTCCATCAAGCGTGCGAGTTCGCGACTGAGATATTCGACGTGCACTCCCGCACCACCGTAGATGGTCGGAGGATATTCATTGGTGAGGAACAGGGCTTTCATTGGTTTTTTTAAAATATATTAACGGGGTTTATTGCGAGGAGGTTACATGAGTCGGACGGGAATCGAAAACTTGAGTTGGCCAGAATCCGAACCGATCCAAGGGCAGCGGATAGCCGTGAGCGAGGCCTTGGTAACCAACACGCCTCCCCCTTCGCTCGCTCCGATCAACTCGCTTATCACGGAACTGAAATCCGGCTCGTGACCGACAACGAGGATGGATTCCACCTCACCCTGCTCGGCCAATTCCTTGAGAAGCGTTTCAATACCCATGCCGCACGCGAGCCAGCCCTGCACGACTGGCTCAGCACCCAGAGCCTTGCCGATAATATCAGCGGTCTGCCGCGCACGATTCAGCGGGCTCGTGAGGATTTTGTCCGGGACGAGTCCATGGGCCTTACAAAACCGCCCCACCTTGGCCGCTTGCTCCAACCCTTTCGGGGTGAGATTTCGCTCGAAGTCGGATGCGGCCATATTTTCGGCATCCGCGTGTCTGAGAAAGTAAACGGTCATCAGCGGAGAAAATTTAAGATCACATACTCATGCCGCCATCCACCGCCAGCACTTGGCCAGTGATGTAGGCCGCTTCTTTGCTGGCCAGAAAAGCGACGGCGGAGGCGATGTCTTCCACTGCGCCGAAGCGGGTGAGCGGGATTTGCGAAAGCGCCCCCTTGCGCACCTCTTCATTCAAAACGGAGGTCATATCCGTTTCGATAAATCCTGGAGCAACCACATTGACCGTGATCCCTCGGCTGGCGATTTCACGGGCGATGCTCTTACTCATTCCAATGAGCCCAGCCTTGCTGGCAGCGTAGTTGGCTTGGCCCGCAAGACCCATGAGCCCACTGACGGAGCTGATATTAATGATACGTCCCGAGCGTTGCTTGACCATCGCTCGCAGGATGGCGCGAGTGAAGCTGAATGCCCCCTTGAGATTCGTCTGGAGCACAACATCCCAATCCTCACTCGACATCCGCATCGCGAGCGTGTCGCGCGTGATGCCGGCATTGTTAACTAGGATATCGCAGCGACCGAAGTCCGCGAGAATCTGCTCGCCCACCTTCTGCACCGCATCAAAATCGGCCACGTCCACCGCATAAGGCCGCGCAGAATCCGGCGCGATGGCGTTGATAGCCTCGGCCGTGCGCACGGAGTTCGACTCCGTGCGGCTCACCACAGCGATCTTAGCTCCCTCACTCGCAAGATGCCTTGCAATGCCCTCTCCGATTCCCCGGCCCGCTCCCGTAACAACCGCTACCTGATTTTCAAATCGTTTTGTGCTCATGCTGGATTCAAACTGGACACCAGTGCGTGGCCCATGGAAATAAAAAAACTCCACTCGCAGTGACTTTTCATTGTTTTGCTGGCGACGCCATTTCGTTGCTGATGGAATCCTCAGAAATGACCTCTTCTAAAAAGTTCCTTTTCCTGTGCCTTGCCGTTATGGAGGGTGTTGCTATGTCTTCAATGGCGAAATCCACCCCCGCTTCGCTGGTTGGTGTTCAGAGAATCGTTTTTCTTGGCGACAGCATCACCCAGGCCGGCGATTACGTGACCGATATTGAGTGCTGGCTCCTCTCTCAAGGTCAGCAAATCGAAGTCCTCGACGTCGGCCTCGCGAGCGAAACGGCCACCGATCTTTTGCCCGAGGAAAACGCCCTTCATCTGAAAAAATTCGGATTTCCACGTCCCAGTATTAGCGCCCGCCTCGATCGCACCCTTGCGGCCACGAAACCAGACCTCGTTGTGGCCTGCTACGGAATGAACGATGGCAGCGGTTTGCCAAACAATGAAGCCGGCCTCAAGCGCTTCAGCGAGGCGATCACACGCTTGCG
>RFZT01000074.1 GCA_009920585.1 bacterium | reverse complement strand
TCCAAATCACGAAGCGGATTTGTGGTGCGACTGAGATCACCTAGTTTTTTCTTCCATTCCACGGTTTTCGCATCCGGGAACACGTCTTTGAACAATGAAAGCAGCGATCGCGTTTTCCTTAAGCTAACTCGATATTTATGCAAAAATTCCGCATCCGCATCCTGAAAGATTCCGATCTCATTGCGACGAGCACGAGCAAGCAGTCGCGTCAGGACTTTCAATATGGCCTCACGTGCAGGCATTTTTGGTGAAATCATAATCTAATCGTTTTAAAATTCCTCTTAACTGCCAAATTGAAACTCAGAAGCATTCACCATCCGGAAACTTCAGGCATAAATAAAAAAATGAACATAAGGTGCTTTACTGATCAAAAAAGAAAGTAAAGTAGGTATTGCAATACGGAGCTTTATGATACAGGATAGCTTCCCCTTTTTAGAGAATGGAAAACGATAAACAACCGAACGAAGTAATGAACGGCGATGAAGCGGCAGTCTTTCTCAAGATGCCAAAGTCCACACTGCTTAAGCTTTGCAGTGAAGGACAACTACCCGGTGTGAAAGTAGGTCGCCAATGGCGATTTCACCGCGACGCCCTCGAAAAATGGAACGATGCCAGAAATGCAGAGAATAATGTAGCGACACCTGACGAGTCGGTCGACTTTTCTCAGAGTTTGACCAAAGCTGTCTCCCGTGTGGATCGCAACATCAAACCTGTCGTTGAAGAATTTGTAGGATCGGTTGGAGGCGATGATTTTGACACCACTGGCGAAGTACGTGAATTCGACGACAGCGACGAATTTGTGAGCGAAGTGAAAGTACTGCCAGCAACCAAGCCGACCAAAGGAGCCAAGAAGCAAGCCCCTTCCGCGCTCGAATTGATGGCGCAAATTTCAGAAAAAACACAAGGCCGCCGACCAGGTCGCCCACCGAAAGCGAAAACCGCACCCCAACCATCCCAACCCGCTCCGGTTCAAGAGACCGCATCACGAGAAAAACGCAGCGAAGTCATCCGTGAAACCTTCCGGGATAAATCTGCGGATACAGACGCGGTCGAAATCTCCCGCCCATACACTAAATCCGCTCCTGGCAATTCATTGCGACCTCAAAGGCCCAACAAGGGGAACAGTTCTGGAATTTTCAAGAAACTTATTTACTCCGTCTTGGTCCTAGGCGTACTCGCAATGGCCGGAATGGGAATTAAGAACCTACTCATACCGATATCGATTCTAGATTCTGTTGCTCCGACAGCATCTGCACCGTTGCCAAAACTGCCCGCTCTGCCTGAAATCAAACAAGACTTCCAAGTCGTCTATCAACATAACGACCCAGAAGAGGCCACACCGGCTAGCACACTAGCATCAGACAAAGCAACGCGTCCGATTCAGGCTGTAGCTTCTCCAGTGGTGCAACCGACCCCGGTTACTCACGCCGCTCCTGCAGCTCAACCTGCTCTTGCTGCTCAGACCTCACCTGCCGCGGCTGCTCAACCGTCCCCTGCCGCACAAACACCCCCCGTTGTGGCTTCCTCGCCAGTCATCCCATCTGCACCAGAAGTTGCCACGCATACGAATGTTCCTATCGCCCCGCCACCAGTTGATAGGGGCTTGGAAGCCATCAACAAAATCCGCCCGCAACTCGACCAACTCCCTGGTTGTATCGTTTATAGTAGCAAAAATGAGATCCGCATCATGTTTCAGGAAGGCATATTTCCAGATGGCGGTCTGAAAATTGACAAGAATGGACGTGCTCAGTTATCCCGCGTAGCAGAATTCCTTACAGCCAACGCCCCTGACTTCTGGCTGATCATTGAGGGTCAAACAAACATTCAATCAGTCCGTTCAAGTGACAACTACACTCTCGGTCTTCGCCGAGCTTTTGCCGCAACGGAAATCGTCCGGAATTCAGCCAAATTCCCATCCGAGAGATTGATGATGAGTTCCGCCGGAGGAAGTCAGCCGCCCTTTGCCGTTTCCGTTCCTGGCGCCGAAGGGAAAAATCGTACCGTTCTATTCCGACTCGTACCAAAAACCGGCGACATGCCGAGCAGTCAGCAGTAATTGAACGATCGGCCCGCGAGGCAACCCTATGGGTCTAGATCAATAAGCCCTGAACGGACTGGCTAGTTCATCAATCCTGTTTTGGGTTCTACCCTCCCCAACGGCCACCAGGGCTGAGGCCTGGCGTCCAGTTTCGGAGATGACCATTTGCGTAATCGGTTTTTCCAATAGCACCGATCATGCGTGTGCCAGTCGCCCTCTTCCAGAATTTGCTCATGCTCTCACCCGTGTGACAACTCCAGCTTTTGATGAACGCTTTGCGGGCAAAGATTCCGCGATGAATGGCTTTTAGCTCCGTTTCGTGCAGCCAGCATTTGGAACCACTGTCGATCTGGTTGCTGTAGTCAAACATCCACGCTGCGCGATTCGAGTGTCCGTAATACTCCAAGTCCACGATCTTGATGCGATCCCGCGGCTGGCCTCCGTTCAAGTAGGCCACGACTTCGTCTGCACTATCAAACCAAACGAGATTGATTCCGTATTTATCCCGCACCGAAGTGATGTTGCTAATGATATCCGTTTTATCCTGCCGGTCCCCACGACGTTGGTAGGCCGGCTTATAGACAAGCCAAGTGATCATGGCATTCGGACCCTTTTCTTTTTGAATCTCCTGAATTCGCACTCGGGCGGCACGGACAAAATTTCCCCACCAGCGATCATGCGGTTCAGCTTTATATTTTTCCCACTCTTCGAGTGACGGCCCACCGCTCACGAGAATGAACTCCTGCTGCACTTGAGCACCCGCAGTCAGCATGCCTGCAACGAAAAGAAGGAAAAAATAACGAATCATGAGAAGTTTAAGATTGGCGGAGTGAAATGAAGGGCAAGTAAAAATCTTAGGAACTCGATTTTTTAAAGTGATCCCAGCCACCTGGCCAGTCGGCAGGCGGTTGTTGTGGTGGAGTGAGATTACCGATGCAGGAAAGTGGAGTTTTTGGAAACACATCAGCCCAGCGATCAATAAGTGTAACCGCTTTTTTCGGCGAGACGGCGAAGAGAAGTTCATAATCCTCGCCGTCAGAAAGGGCTTGTTCTGTGCGGCACCCACGTCGGCAGGGAATGTCAGCGAGGTTCACTTCAAAACCACATCCGCTCGCGCGGGCGAGGCGGGGAAGATCAGCACCAAGACCGTCGCTGATATCCATCATGGCCGAAGGGCCAATCTTTTCGGCTAACCAACGCCCCTCAGCCAACCTGGGCACAAAATCCAAATGGTGTCCCGCGATGGAACCTCCCAATCGACCCGTGGTAAAAAGCTTATCTCCGGGACGCCCCCCAGAGCGTTGTATGAGGCGTTTTTCAGGCACGCAGCCCGTGAGAGTGATTGAGACAGCAATGCCACTCAGCTGTCGCGACATCTCGCCACCCGCGATGGTAACTCCGAATTGGCGAGCGGCCTTACCAAGTCCACGATAAAACTTTTTCCAATATCCAAAATCAAGATCAGGCGGAGAAAAAAAGGTTATGAGAGCTTGCTTGGGAACCCCTCCCATTGCCGCAATGTCACTCAGCGGACGACACAATGCCTTCCATCCCACCCGAGAAGGATCGTCGGATCGGAGAAAATGAACCCCCTCGGCAACGCAGTCGGTCTTAAGAAGGAATACCTCGCCTTTACCTGGACCGTGAGTCGCCGCACAGTCATCCCCTGGGCCAAGGGGTTGATCGAGCGGCACCGGCACAAGACGGAGGAGCTCAGCTAGTAGGTTGTCTTCGTTGGAGATCTTCATTTCATGGCATCCGGCCACATAATCGTACCAAAAATACTAATGGCATTAAAAGCAGCGTGCATCGAGATGGGGGCCCAGAGTGACCCTGTCTGCTCATAGAGCAGCGCGAGAGCGACAGCCAAAATCACCAAGCCAGGAATCGACGGAACGTGTCCGTGAATAAGAGCAAACACAAGGGCACTCACGCCCATCGCCACATACCGCCCGCCCAACTGGCGAGCAATCCCATAAAGGCACCCTCGAAAAATCAACTCCTCCGTGAGCGGAGCGGCAAAAACGGCGATACCAATAACCGCGAGATAGGACTGCCATCCTTGCGCATGCATTAAAAAAGTCACAATCGGCTGAGGCTCCGCATCAGGCCCGGCCAAGCTGTATCCAAGCCACTGCGCACCATAAATAGGGGGTAACACAAGGCTCAGTCCAATAAAGATGGCCGGAAGTCCCCTCGCCCACTTGCCTCCCTGCAATCCGAAGGCCTCCATCAAATCCACATTCCGATACACCAAAAAACCAACAACAAAAAGAATGATGGCACAGTAGAGGATGAGACTGCTTTTGAGGGCACCAAGGCTCACTCGCGCTGGGGTTTTACCGAAAGAGGATGCGGCCATGAGGAGAAAAAACATCACCACCGAAATGGTGTAAATCGCCTCTGGCCAGCGCCAGACCGAAGAGGGAAAGCGCTCGGGATGAGATAAAGCCGAGCTCACCGATCTTCGCATGATGTACAGATAGGCCATCAACGCCAAGGCAAGCCAGGCCGAGTGCAAAAGGTATTCCATTTCTCACATTAATCACAGGCTAACGGTGATTTTGCTAGCCCGATCAACAATCTAAAAATCGGAGATTTTTGTAGGGAATCCCCGCAACTCTCTGAGTGTTGATTTGAGAGAGGAATAAAGGCACTCTAGGCGCAGATGGATTTGCGCAACCTCACCACTCATCTGAACTCCGGCGGCAACCTCTCATCCGAGGCGATTCGCTTGGCAGGAGATTTTCTTCTGGATGAAAAATGCCCTCTCGATGAGCGAGCGGACTTTTTACAAGCCCTTCATACGAAAGGCGAGACTCCGGACGAAGTTGCTGACTTCGTGGAAATGCTTCTCGAGCGAGCGGTGAAGCCCCCGTTTTCAGGAGACAACTGCATGGATGTATGCGGCACTGGTGGTGACCGAGCGGGTTTTTTTAATATTTCCACCACCGTGATGTTCGTCGCCGCAGGAGCTGGCGTTCGCATCGTCAAACATGGAAATCGTGGCATCACTTCAAAATCCGGTGGCGCCGACGTGCTCGAGGCCTTGGGCGTGCGCATCGACCTCACCCCCGATGCGACCGCATCCGCACTCGACAAGGCGGGGTGTTGTTTCCTCTTTGCTCCCGCCTACCATCCCGCATTTCGAGCCGTCGCACCAGTCCGTCAGACTCTCGGAGCACGTGGATGCCCGAGCATCTTCAACATCATCGGCCCACTTTTAAATCCGGCTCGACCCGCATTCCAACTAGCTGGCGTCTTCGATCCCAAGCTCCTAGCGACCTATGCAACGGTATTTCAAAAACTCGGACGCAAGCGCGCGTGGGCGATCCATGGAACTGGCCCGGATGGATTCCGTGTCGACGAGGTATCTCCATTCGGCACCACTCTCGTCCATGCGGTGAATGAAGGGGCAGCGCGCCAGTTCACCATTGATTCGACCGACTTTAATTTGCCGCAAATGATCCCCAGCGATCTTGCTGGGGGTGATGCCAAGACAAATGCCCACATCCTTCGTTGCATCCTCGATGGAACACTGCAAGGCGCGCCCAGAGCCGTCGTCCAACTCAATGCCGCCGCCGCAATATGCGCAGCGGGCATGGCCCCAGATATGAATACGGCTTGGGACCAATCGGGGGAATCTATCGACAATGGAAACGCCCTCCGTTCACTCGAAAATCTCCGCTCCTTAGCCTGATCGGTGAAAGTCCGTGAAAAATCCCCGTAGCAGTCTATAAATGATGTAACCATGAAACGCCTCGCTCTTCTTTGCAGTCTCCTCGCCCTCCCTCTCGCTTTGAATTCCTGCGCCACGGCAGGCTCAAAATCATCGGCCTCTCTCGCCGTTCTGGCTCAACAAGGTGTTCCTTCCGCCACACTCTCTCGCATCAAAGCAGGCCGCGTCTTGAGCTTTTCTGACATACTAACTCTCGTGCAGCGCCACATCTCCGATAAGGCGATCGTCGCCTACCTGAAGAGCACCCACGCCCCTTACCGCTTCACCACGGCACAACTTGAGCAACTCTCGAGTGCAGGAGCGGGATCAACCTTGGTGAATTATCTCGGTGCCTCCATTGGATACTATGAGGCCACCAAAGCCAACCAAGTCGGTACCAGCAAATGGGACAACCACCCCTACTTCAATGATCCCGCCTACTGGGGAGCGGCTCCGTTTGACTACGGATTCCCGATGGAGTGGGATGATCAGGCGATCCTTTGCAACAAAGCCAACGCTCGCCGGTAGGCAATCACCGAAACCAAGCGGATTTTTTAATCAATGGAAGCTGTCCAATACAGGATCGGAAATGAAAAGCTCATACGCGTGCTTGATGGCGCCAGCGAACGGCTCCGCTCACTCCTCACCAAGCAAGGTCGCCCGGGTGGGGCCCTCCGCGTTGCCGTCATTGGCGGCGGATGCTCCGGCCTTCAATACAAGATGGACCTCGTCGATGGGCCCGCCAATCGCGACATCATAGTGGAGTCAAATAGCGTCCGCGTCGTTGTTGATCCGAAGAGCGCCTTATTTGTGAGTGGCTCGGAACTCGACTTCAGCGACGATTTGCAGAAGGGCGGATTTAAAGTCACCAACCCGAACGCCGTGGCCCACTGCTCTTGCGGAGAGAGTTTTTCCGCGTGACGGATTTTTTTAGCGAGTTTGGGTTGGACCGCCGAGCCTGGATCGATTTGGACGATCTAAAAGCAAAGTATCACGCCCTCATGGCAGAGGCTCACCCAGACAAAGCTAGCGGCAGCACAGCTAAGTCCACGTTACTCAACGAAGGCCGCAAAACCCTCTCCAGCCACCCTCAACGTCTCCGACACCTCGCCGTCCTTCAGGGGGGCACGGAAACCACCACAAAGGTTTCACCTGACTGGGATTTATTTTCCCGCACCGGCGAACTTACACGTCGTGCGAGCGTCGCCCTAGAAAAAAAAGCCACCCTCTCCTCTCCCATCGCAAAGGCTGTCTTGCAGGCCGAACTCACCCAACTCGAGACCGACTTGATCAAGCTGCGCGAAGAAATTAATGCCCACTTGGATCAACTCGAAATCCGAACCCATCAAGCGGATCAATCCCCGCACGACACGGCATCTCTCCTTATTTTAGCCGAGGAATGGACATTCGCTACCCGCTGGTCCCAATCGATCAACACCGCCATCACGGCAATCAGAAATTGAACACTGCCCTCTAAACACTGCCCTCGAGACGACATCTGATTCCTCAATCGTTAACCTGTTGACTTATTGTGTCTCGCGTGTCACGGTTTATGAATATGGCTACAATCCAAATCCCCATTCGCGAACTCCATGCCCGCACCGGTCACTACGTACGCCTCGCCTCGCACGATACGGAAGTCGTCATCACCGAGAATGGGAAGCCTGCAGCCCGCATCACCCCTTTGCAACTCGCCGAGCCTTCCGCAAAAACATTGGGCCAACGCCGCAAACTGCTCCCTGCCTTTAAGGCGGCCCTTATTGCGGGGAAATTGAAATCCGATACGGACAGCACCTCGCGTCTTCGGGAAACTTCCGCACTGCGCGACCTGTGATCTACTGCGACACTGCCTACCTGTTGAAGTATTATGTGGACGAACCCGGCAGCCAAGAAGTGCGTTCGTTGATTGACAGGCAAACAGGTGTCGGTTCGCTTTCCCTCGGTCGATTGGAACTTGCCGCCGCCTTTCACCGGAAGTTGCGAGAGTCGCAGATCGCCCCGGATACACACGAGTGCCTCGTTTCCCAATTCGAGGCGGACAACATGGCGGGCTTGTGGACCTGGTTCGACGCGACTCCAGCCTTGCTCGATCAAGCCTCAAAAAACTTCGCTGTCCTTCCGGCAAAAATTTTCCTCCGTGCCTCGGACGCCCTTCACTTGGCATGCGCGAAGGATCACGGCTTCCGCGAAATCCATTCCAACGATAAACACCTCCTCGCCGCCGCAAAGCATTTCGGCCTCAAGGGGAGGAATGTGATCAAGTAACAATCCCTCAATTCCCAGACCCAAAGTCGAAGCCGGCATCAAGCCGGCGCTGCACCACAACCGAACCAACTCGGAGCCATAGCGCCTTCCTCAGGGTAGGGATAGCCGCCATCGGGAGCTGCGGCGTGAAGATTGGCGGGCTGTCTACGGCCGAATCCCGCTGCGAATGCTGCCTTTGCATCCCAGAAACGGCGCATTCGCGCCTGAGGCTTCGGTCCCCGACGGCGCAGCCCCTACCCAGGGCTTTTCGATAGACGCTGCCGCAGCGATTACACGTTCGGCGTGCCCTTCGCTCCAAATGGTAGGGTCGGCTCGCCGCAGCGGACCCAAACTTCAGGCGCGCAGCGCCATCTTTCGCATAAGTATCATCATCAACGCTATATAATGTATTAACATCATGCGACCGAATAGAGTACAGGATAGATTTCGCTGCAAGATACGCTCGACTGTGAGGGGAATTGGGGCTTTCCCCTCACAGTTAGAAAATCCGCGAGCTAATTTGCCTTATTCGCTTTTAGCTGGGGCGGCTGATTTATCTTTTTTAGGGGACTTCGGTTTTTTTGCTGAAAATTCCTCCAAGCTTAATGCGCCATCTTTATTGGTGTCCTTTGCATTGAAGACGCTCTCGGCCTTTGCGGGATCTTTTTTGGAGGCCTTAAACTCGTCTAAGCTCACTGAACCATTTTTGTCGGTATCCAATTTCTCATATTTTTTCGCGGGGTCTTTTTTCTTGGCTCCGTCTTGGGCGCGAACCGGATTAGCCCCAAGCAAAGCAAGGGAAGTTGCAACAATGAGAGTGGATAGGAATAAGGATTTTTTCATATTTGATGTTTGGTCGTGCATCCACTGGGATGCACTCGATCAAACACTCCGAATCACGAAAAGTTGCGCGCTTGTTTTATTAAGCGTAGGACTCCAAAACATCGGTGCGAGTCCATTGCGAAAAGAGCCCTTTACTGTTTGCCGGATGGAAGGGAAGCACATCGGAGTAACCTGGGATGATCACTTGCACTACGGGAAATCCAAATTCGGGGTTGGTGAGATCCACGACGAGTAAGTCCTTGCCCAGAGTCTCACAAATCCGACGGGCGTGCGCGATATCGTCTAAGCAGTCGAGGTATTGCTCACCCCGATCAAACGAAACAACCTCGCCCTCCATGAAAAAGTCGGCATTTTTGTAAGGCACAAATCCGAACATGAATGTGGAGAGGAAATTGTCGCAATCGTTTCCGCATGTTTTCAGATTTCGAAAATCATGATTCAGTAAATCAGCTAATTTCGCTTCGTGATCAGGTGCGCTTTTATCCAAAAACTCATGCAATTTTCGCCCCTGCGCGTATTCCGTGAATGTCCGGATCAACGCTTCTTCCCTATCGAAAGAGGCCCCGACTTTGAAAAAATGGTGGAACTGGAAATCGTCCGGAATATTTGTGTCTTTAAAATAAACACCGATGCATGGCAGGACGCCACCGAAGGAGAGATCCTTAAT
>RFZT01000073.1 GCA_009920585.1 bacterium | reverse complement strand
GCGCTGTCGATTTTATTGCCGAAATGCCGGCGGAACGAGTCCCGGAATCTCGCAACGGTGCCTGCCAAGTGGCCGTACTCACTCCAACCGCTCGGGAGGCGGTTGCCTATCTCAAAAAAGTGGCTGCTAGCGATCTCGCCCTCTGCGAGAATCTCGCCGAGTCCAAACGCATCGACTGCGTGATCCGATGGCTGGGCGATCTGGTGCAACCCTTTGATTCCAGCCTGAGTGAGTCCCCACAATCCGCAGAAGTCAAAAAAATCGAACCTCTCATACGGGAAGCCAGAGACGAAGTGGTGACACTTCTGAAGCGACGCGAAACCCTACAGCCCGCCCGCATCAAAGAGCTTAAAGATCGATCGGATGCACGAAAGGCTTTGGAGAATGAAATCCAAACCACACGCCGTGATCAATTGGCTAAACTCACCGGCATAGGGGCCTGAATCCTATCTCGCGGAAACACACATATCCCTGCACCGAAAACTCTGAAATAGAGGTCTTGTTCAGCCCCAAAGTCTCGAATAAAAAACAACCATGAGCACGAAACCACTCACAGGGCACGAAACACCAGGCGACCCATGCTGCATCGTTGTTTTTGGGGCCTCAGGCGACCTCACGAAGCGCAAACTCATGCCGGCGCTTTATAATCTCAAAGCCCTCAAACTCCTCCCAGAAAACTTTGCCCTCATCGGCGTGGCTGTCACCGAAAGCAATGATGATCAATATCGCGAAAAGATCACATCGGACATCAAGCAATTCGCCACCCGCGATGTCGATAATGAGGAGTGGGATGATTTTTCGAAAAGAAGCTACTACCTGTCGGGCGATTTCAACAGCCCAGATACCTTCAAAAATCTCAGCCTCAAAATCACCGAGATTCAGAAACAATGGAATCTCCCAGGGAATATTTTATTCTATCTTGCAGTGGCTCCGACTTTCTTCGGCAAAGTCGTAGAGCAACTCAGCCTCGTCGGCCTTACGACCGAATCCGACGGCGCGTGGAAACGGATCATTATCGAGAAACCCTTTGGACATGACCTCGCAAGCGCAAGAGCTCTCAATACCTCACTCAGCGAGCGCGTCAAAGAATCCCAAATCTACCGTATCGATCATTATCTCGGAAAAGAAACGGTTCAAAACATCATGGTCTTCCGTTTCGGAAACAGTGTTTTTGAGCCGATCTGGAACCGACGCTACATCGACTACGTGCAAATCACCGTCGGCGAGCAACTCGGCGTGGAACTCCGAGGAGGGTATTACGATCAATCCGGAGTCACCCGCGACATGGTCCAAAACCACATTCTTTCTGTCCTCTCACTGGTCGCCATGGAGCCCCCAGCCTCGATCTCCGGTGACAGTGTTCGCAATGAGAAAGTGAAAGTACTCGAAGCCATTCGCCCGATGGAACCGGAGGAAATTCTCGCCAACACGGTGCGTGGACAATACGGACCCGGCTTGATTGATGGCATACACGTGCCCGGATATCGCTCGGAGCCCAATGTGAACCCGCAGTCCAACACGGAGACCTTCGTGGCAATGAAACTCATGGTCGAAAACTGGCGCTGGGCTGATGTGCCTTTCTTCATCCGCAGCGGCAAGCGCCTCGCCGCTCACACCACGCAGATCGTTATTGGATTTCGCCGGACCCCGCTGCTGCTGTTCGGAAAAGATGTTGATAGTAACATCATGCCGAACCGCCTCGTGATCCATGTCCAACCTGATGAAGGTATCACGATGGATATTCACGCGAAGCGTCCAGGACCCGGTGTCGCGATCGCCAATGTTCCCCTAGATTTCAGTTACAAGGATTTTGGCGAAACAACGGCAGCGACAGGCTACGAGACCCTTCTCTACGATTGCATGATCGGCGATATGACGCTCTTCCACCGCTACGACAGCGTGGATGCGTCCTGGCGGATCGTAGATCCTATCCTTGACGTCTGGCAGGCGCTCCATCCGAGGGATTTTCCAAATTATGCCGCTGGCACATGGGGCCCCGAAGCTGCCGACAAACTCATCGAGAAATCTGGGCACAGCTGGCACCATTATTTCCTCAACAAATAATGCCGAATCAATCCCACCTGATTCTTGCCGGCGATATCGGAGGCACGAAATCGAATATAGCCCTCTTAAGTATCGTGGGCGATAAGCTTTCGCTTCTGCGAGAACAACGCTTCGCCAGCGCCGCCTATCCAAGTCTCAATGCCATCCTTCACGAATTTCTTGGGAACGACGCACCGGCCATCCTCGGTGCAGGATTTGGAATTCCTGGGGTTGTTATCAATGGACGTGCCAAACCCACAAACCTCTCCTGGGGCGTGGATGCCAAAGAAATCTCGCTGGAATTCGGCATCCCTCACGTGAGCGTGCTCAATGATCTTGCCGCCAACGCCCACGGAATCTCACGCCTTTCTGCAAACGATTTTGCCGTGATCCAGAATGGAGATCATGGGGCCAAAGGCAATCGATGCGTCGTTTCCCCGGGAACCGGTCTAGGCGAGGCTGGTCTCTTTTGGGATGGCTCACGCTATCACGTCTGGGCCTGTGAAGGTGGTCATACGGACTTCGCTCCTAGAAATGAGCTGGAAATCGCTTTACTCGAATACCTCATGAAACAATTCGGCCACGTCAGCGCAGAACGCATCGTATCCGGAATGGGAGTGAACAACATCTACAATTTCCTGCGAGACACAGGAAGGGGAACGGAGCATCCCTCCGTAGCTGCCGACATGAAATCCCATGAAGCTGGCGCAGTCATCTCGAAATATGCCGACTTAGGAACCTGCCCGATGTGCGCCCAAACGCTCGATATTTTTATCGCTTGCCTCGCTGCCGAAGCCGCAAACATGTCCTTAAAAACAATGGCCACTGGCGGTGTCTTTCTCGGAGGCGGTATACCAGTCAAGCTTTTGTCACGAATTCAGAGCCCGTCTTTTCTCCACTCCTTCAATGACAAAGGGCGTCTATCCCCTCTCATGGAAAACACACCGGTCTATGTGATACTCAATGACCAAGCCGCATTGCTTGGAGCCGCCCACTTCGCCCTTGACAAATCGGTCGGCCATTGAGATATGTCACCTCTCACACAAGTCAGTTCAATAATGGCAACCGAGATCGTATTACAAAAGGGGATTACTTGGATTATTGACCAATTTTCTGGTGTGAACGGAATGAGATATACTGCCAAAATGGATTCAGTTATTGCCTCTTTTCAAAACATAAAGAAAACACGCCCCCACTCACGTTTTGACGTACTGGACAGCGTGTTAAGATGAGCGAGCTTCCACCCAAAACCGCAGTTGGTTCACGCGCAAATCAGAGAGGCGACAAGAAGGCTCCTCCATCCCACGACCTGCACTTTAAAGAACAGGAAGATCATTTTATTGATCACGAGCCACTTCCAGATCACGACTTTTACAACTCGCTGCCGACACCCAGAGAAGTTATCCTTTCGCGACTTAAGGATCCTCGGGTTAATATTCCCATTGTCTTAATCACGTTCATTGTCCTTGGTTGGCTTTTTACTCCTGTTTTACTCGATACCATTAATACTTGGCGCGCGAATGAACTCATGGGCCTTTGCGATACTGCCGTCGACAAGGGCAAGATAAAGGAAGCCCTAGCACTTATTCAAAAAGCTAATGCCCTTGCCCCAAACAATGAGTTCATTCTGCGAAAGTCTCAACTCTTGAACGCCGCCTTGGGCGATACCGCTGCTATCGCCGAGTTACAAACGCTGATGGTGGATGGTCTCGCCAACAACGCTGAACTACTCACTCTCGCCGAACAATCAATCAAAGCTGGGAAGCCTCGCATGGCTCAGGCCGCGATTGATAAAATCACGGACGAGCATTCTGCGCGGAAGATCTCTATTGAAATGCAGCTCATTACACTTTCAGGCAATCCAGCCGCAGCCGTAGACCTTGCAAAAAAATCCCTACCAGAACTTTCTACACCCGATGCCGAAAAAATCCTGCTCGCCACGGCAGATTTGCTTTTGAAATCAGACACGAAGTCGAGTCAGGATATTCTTATCCCCCTCTCCAAGAAAACGGATACCACCGGCATCGAAGCTCTCCGCTTACTCGCAATCCAACAAATCTCGCATGCGGAAAATAGCGCGATCCTCCCCGCCGAAATCGCAGCCAAAATCCAAGCCCACCCGCTCCATACGAGCGATGATGCCCTCTTGGTTGCCGAACTCCATATTTTAGAGAAACCCGAAGACAAAAAGAAAATCATCGCCGATCTCGCTGCGTCCCGCTACTCGGCTCCAACGCCCGAAGCCATTGCGTTTGCTCGGTGGCTCAATCGCCGCATGGACTACCAAGAAGCCATTGATTTCATCGGCAAAGACCGGGCTCTATCCAACTCCGCGTGGCTTCTTGTCTATCTCGACGCCCACGCCGGACTCGATCGCTGGGGAGATGTATTCACCCTTCTTGATGCAGACACCGTAGTGGACCTTTCCGACAGCATAAGACTTCTCTTTCTGGCACGTGCCGCAAAAAAAGCGGGGAAAGAAATAGAGGCCGATGACCTCTGGCGGGAAATGCAACAGAACTTGGCATTTGAAAAACCCGAGATCGCTTCGTTTGTCGCTGCCTACACAATGCGAATCGGTGAGCCTGAGCAGTCGATCAAAGCTTACCGAGTTCTCGCTCGTCGCAGGGATACCTCATTGGAAGGGTATCTCGGTATCACACGCAACTGGCCTAAAAATGACCCCGCTGCCAATCTCCTATCCGTCTATGATGAGTTTCTGGAATCCTTCCCCAACCTCACAGGCCAACAAGTCGAGAAAGCCTACCTCGAGCTTCTTGCTGAAAGGGACACCCCAGAAACAGCAGCGAAAGCATTGAGTCTTCTTAAACATTCTCCCGATTCACTCCCAGCCATAAGCGCCGCTGCACTCGGACTCCTCAAATTAGGCGATATTGAAAAAGCCAATGCCATTTATAACGAAGAAAAAATCGATTGGCCAAAAGCGAAGGATTCTTGGAAATGCATTCGCGTTGCCGTTCTTCAAGCTTCAGGAAAAATCCAAGAAGCCGAGAAACTCGCCTCCACCATCAACAAGTCCCAAATCCGACCCGAAGAACTTAAGTTGCTACCAACGCTTCGATAGCAATCGGCTTCAGGCAGACCTGATGAGGCTTCATGCCCATCGCTCGGAAGGTTTTTTCAAAGGCGGTCTCCACTGTTTCCCTGCCATCTTCCCATGGCAATTCGTTCCATCCGACCCGAGTCAAATCTCGCATTTCGCAAAAGTACGACTCGCAATCGGTCATTAATCGCAATGTCCCGTTGGGACGCAGTACACGACGAATCTCCTCGAGAAAAGAAACCTGAAATACCCGCCGCCCAGCATGACGTCTCTTCGGCCATGGATCAGGAAAATACAAATGAAAAGTAGTCACACTTGCGGATGGCAGAAGTTTTTGTAGAGGCTCTGCACCCAGTCCTTGAACTGCAAACGCATTCGCAAGACCAAGGCGCCCGATCTTTCGGAGACATTTATTCACTCGATCCGCCTGTTTCTCCAAACCCAGAAAATTAGTGCCCGGATTCATTGCCGCCATGCCGATAAAAAAGGCCCCTCGATGACAACCGAAGTCCACCTCCAACGGCGGGGCACTGGCTTCTGTCCACGCAGGCGGAATCGTTACCACTTCATCAATCTTGTGATTCATTGTTTGTCAAAGGAGACCAATTCTCCGAACACGTAGCCAACAAAAATATTTACCTCGGCACGAAGGGGGATTCGATCACTGTCATTCGATATCCAGATTTTCCCTGATTGAAATTTATCGTGGGGCTCGAGGATGTTCCCTTTTTTCACATTCACGCGCTGGATAGTAAGGTCCAGTTTGATGGCCTCTCTCGTTTGACCAGCTACCTCAATGGCCTCGGTACCCAGCGATTTGACGCGGGCAAGGAATGGAGCCCCTCCCGGATAGATCACCACAGCAACCTCGTCGCCGGCCAGTAATCGCTGGCTGCGTATAAAGAACATTCCAGCAAAAAGATCTCTCGCAGGCACAATTTTCACTCGACGCCACTTCGCTGGAGATTTCCCCTGTCTTGTGGAATCACTCAGACTCCAGAGTTCACCAAGCGCACCGACAATCGAGGTCGTGAGCGTCCGGTCGGAATACGTCTCCACCAAATCGGAGCGATGGGTCTGAAAGTCAGGAGGAAGGAAAAGCGACGTGAACACGGCGTCGAGTTGATACAATAATCTCACTGCGCCATACGTACCACCATTGGCATTTAGGCAGACCATGCCATCATGGCGGGTGACAGAAACCCAAGCCCGCGCAGCCTCAATCTCGGACCATCCGAGACGATACTCCGCGTTAAAGGAAGGGGAATCTGGAAAATCCCCAGCGGTTTGCGCTTGAACCCCCGCCTCCCATCCCGCATGCATGGGAGCACTCGCGAAAAGCAAAGCTGCGAGCAAATTCCTCACGTGCGAGGAATCAGCGACTCGAGACCTTCGCTCAGAAACCAACCCCTTGCGCCCCCTGGCAACTGGCCGTAGATCCAGCGTCCACGCTCAGAAATCACAGTGACCACGCTCCCCGGAGCTAGCTTGGTGAGTTTCTCGGAGTTATCGACAGGTGCGTTGAAAACCACACAACCCGACGAGGAAAGAACGTAGGATTGATGACTGAACTCGATGCGGGGATCACAAAACCAAGCAAGAGCGACCATCGAAACACCACTGAAAATCAAAGACGCTGCAAAAATCAGGCGCGCACGCACTCGGGAACCTGCCAAAGTCAGAAATAGTCCAATCCAAGACACCACAACACCCGTGATCAGAAGAGCATTAAGTGGCACTTTGCTAACGAGATTCACTTTCCAATCGGAGGGATCAGGTGGAATGCCAAGAGCCAGATTGGCCTCAGATAATGCCTTCCGTGCAGTTTCAAATCGGGGATCCAGAATCAACGCCCGACGGAAATTCAAGGCCGCTGACGCTGGATTCGCCGATTTCATGGCTGACTCGCCCAATTCAAAATACACAGATGCCGAGGGGCGCTCCGTTTGGAGATGTTTCTCAAATAAGCGAATGGCTTCAGCGTGCTCGCCATTGGCGGCGCGAGATCTGGCATCAGAGAGATCATCACCCCAACCCGAGAAGGCCCCACTCAACAATATCAGTGCCACAATTCCACTTCGGAGGGTGCTTGGTATTTTATTTCGCATATTGAGAAACAAGACTGGTAAGGACCTGCATGACGCGCCCACGCTCATCTGCAGTGGGCTTCGCCAAGGCAATCGGAGAATATTTGGATTCCGCAATGCGCTCCGAGAGGGACCGAAGGACTTCGGCGTCCGCGTTGGGAATCCCCTCCCCCAAGCTCTCTGGATCAGCCCCACCTAGGGAAGCAAGACAGTCTGCCGCCTGATCGTAAAAACGCCCATCCTCACAGGCCTCCAAATCGGCAATCAGTCGCTTCAAGCGTCCGGCCTCCGACCTCCTGCACATCCACGCCGATCGAAGGAGTTTTTTCACTAAAACATAAACCAGCGCGAGCCCCCAAACGGTCGCTACGGCCAAATTGAGGAGAAGGAAGAAGGGCTGTTTGAAAAGGGGCGTCCAACTCGAGTCCCCACCGACGTGAACAACCGACCGCGATGCTTTGGATTCTGGCTTTGGCGTTGGCGAGGGGGTAACGTTCCCAACTGGGCTTGCTTCCGGCTTCGCCTCACCGGCTTTTGCCTCAACGTCAAAGGGAGCTTGAGTGAGCGTTTCATATTTCCCCGTGGCCGGATCGAGATAGCTGAACTTAAGGCCTGGTGTTTTGATCCGATCTTGCTTGGCGATGAGAACGAACTCGAAGGTCTTCGTTCCTGTAAAATGAATCGCATCCGCAGGCTCAAACTTGTCCGTGGGCGGATAGGATCGCCAACCTTCGTCATCGGTCAATTCCGGTGCGCCCATGGCATCAAAGTTCCCCTGTCCTGTAACGAGAACCTTGATGGTGATAGGATCACCTGGCGCCGCTTTTTTGGGATTGGCGCTCGCTTCCATCTTAAACTTACCGATCGCGCCAGAGAAATTCTCGGGTTTTCCCTCCTTCGGCAAAGGAACCACCTCCATTGTGACAGGCTTTGTATCGATGCTCACATCCCGACTGCTCGTAAACATGCCCGGCGGCAAGGCTCCGCCAAACTGCTGAAAAATATCAGCGAAGCCAGGAGGCGGGCTTCCCGGAACCTGCAAGCGGGCCTCCAGACTGGATGTAGGAATCTCGAGCGCACCGGACTTCACGGGTGTGATCCCTGTTTGAAAACCAAAAACAACATAATTTTCTCCGTTAACTATCTGCTCGCGCTTGGGAACATGGGAGAGCTTTTGAGCGGTGAATCCCTCGCCTCCGAAATTCGGGCGATCTCCCACCTCGCCGCTGATCCGGGAATTAAAGTAATACCGCAACTCGGCCGGAACCACCTCACCCACGTAAGCCTTCTTTTTCGAGAGAAGAAGATCCCCAAAATAGGGCGTTACTTGTCCTGCGGGAGGCTGCACGTCCGAGCGAGTCGAGGGGGCATTGGGAAGAGGCTGAGGCGCAGGCAGCGCAGGTGGAGCGCCGGCCATCACGGAGAGTCGGGCAGGAGCTGTTTTCAGCGTTTTTTTATCCACCTTCACCTCAATCGGCGGAATCGTGAACTCACCGGCATTCAAGGGCACCACCGAATACGTGTAGGTCAGAGAAGATGTCACCTTGAAATTATTCATTTCAAATCGCGTGGCCCGACCAAAGAGCTCAATACGCAGACCTGCTACATCGATGGTTTGAGGCACCTCCGCATTTCTGCTGTCACGAACCGTCACAACCAACTCGACAGGCTGCCCGACAGAAGTACTGGGACTGCTCAAGCCCGCTGTAGCCTCTTGCGCCTGAAGACCAGCTAAGGCCGCTAAAAGCAATCCCACCCACAAAATGACAACGCGCATTTTCATCGATCTTAATTTTACCAGTCGCGGAGCACTTCTTGCGAGGTTTGCTGCTCCATCATGTTGACTTTCTCCTCCTCGTTCCGAAGAGAGTTGAGAAGGCCCCTCGCTTGGGCTGGAGTCATCTGCCCATCTTTCTCCTCCTCACCTCCAGCAGCGCCTTGTTCCGGCTTTTGATTTTCAGGCGAGGGCTTGGGCTCATCCGGCTTGGAACTCTTTAAATCTCCCTCCTTCTTTTCACCAGGCGTAGGTGATGGAGCAGGAGATTTCTGGTCATTCTTTTTGTCAGATTTGCCCTCGTCCTTTTTCGAGTCCTGTGGCTTTTTGTCTTCAGACTCTTTGGGATCTTTCTGGTCCTCTTTTTTATCCTCAGGCTTTTGCTCGGAGTCCTTCTTGTCCTGATCACCCGATTTTTCCTTTTGGTCTTGATCTTTCTTATCTTGGTCTTTGCCCTGATCGTCCTTCTGATCCTTCTGATCCTTCTGATCCTTCTGATCCTTCTGATCCTTCTGATCCTTCTGATCCTTCTGATCCTTCTGATCCTTCTGATCCTTCTGA
>RFZT01000072.1 GCA_009920585.1 bacterium | reverse complement strand
TGATGTGCAGTTTTTTAAAGACGCCGCCACATCGTGGCATGCGATTCAACCGGGACACTTCGTCATCTTTTTTCCCGAGGATGCCCACGCCCCAATGGTCGGCACTGGCGAAATCGCCAAAGTGGTTGTGAAGGTTGCTATCGCATAACGATTCCACGGAATGCGCTTGGCTATTGCATCCGAACGTCGAGGTGGAGAAAATCTAGAAGTTCTTCTATCAGTCTAGATGCAGGCGATTGTTTGCCACAATCAATGCGGACTCTCCCAGTCATACCGATTTTTAATTCTTCGGGTGGGGAGTTAGTGATTTGAAGCAACGCGAAATGGGTGTCTGCACCTGAGGGGAGAGCAAGCGCTGCAGGCAATCGTGGCGAAAGCCGTAAAGGTGGGGCCGTGACTATCCCTTTGAGTGTCATTTCTGGATATGCGTTTAAGCGGAGTTTGAATGCAGCTCCGCTATTGACTAGGCGGGCTTGTTTTTCATTCAAAGTCACCAGAGATTCGTCAAGGCGATCAGGTTGAATGACACAGAAAACTTCACCGGATCCTATTTTTTTACCTAGTAGAGAATCGAGTCGCCGAGAGGCGATCGTACCATCTGCATTGGCTTTCAAAACAAGACTCTCCAAGCGACGCGATGCTTCTGCAAACTGGGAGGTTGTTGCCGCCACTTCGCTGCGCAGAATGCCCACAGCAGAGGGATTGCCGCTCGCCATGGCGTCCCTCAGCATGGTTTTCTTTTTTTCCAATTCTGTAGCCGCTTTTGCAAAATTCGCAGAAATGGCATTGTTTTCCAAGATCGCCAAGGTTTGCCCAGCCGTCACGCGATCGCCCTCGTTGACAAGGATGACCTTTAAATACCCTTCCTCGACTATGCGAACATTGCAGGACTGCGTGGGCTGGAGTACGCATTCGTCATCCGTCCATCGCGGCAACGGAATAAAGAGGGCGAGTACCAATAAAGTCGCAATGGCCGAGAAAATCCTGATGGCTCTTTTGCGCGCTACGGGGGCTGCGCGCTGATAGTTTTTAAAAACGGCGGTGGTGGTCGAAAGTGCAGGCATGGCAATGCCTGTAACGCCCCATGCCATGATCAGCGAATCGCCCAGCCATTTCATGCCATAAGGGGCGAGCGCGGTCGAAACAAACTTCCAAACGCCTAAAAAAACGATCAGCAAATAAATGGAGCTAGCAATCCCATAGGAGCCAAGAATCCATGCATCGCGGCGGGTGGTTTTATTATTAGGATCTGCGCCTGTCAGAAAATTCGAGAGGAGAGCGGTGATGTGGGCTCGGGATCTTTGACGAAGGTCCGGCATATCCAACGCATCAGCCAGAATGTAGTATCCATCGTAGCGCATGAGGGGATTGCCGTTAAAAAAAATCGTGCTCACACTCGCCAAGATGATGAGGTGGGTGAACAATTGGCGTGTGAATCCATCAGCCAATACGAGCCAAATCCCAATGAGCCCGGCGGCGGCAAGAATTTCGATTAAAATTCCTGAAGATGCTACCGCGAGGCGTTGAGATTTCTTTGGAAAAAGATAGGAGTCCGAGGCCTCGACATGGAAGAGGGGAAGTCCGGCCACGAGCGTTATCCCGACCTCATGAACGCTGCCTCCGAACCTCCGGACGGCGAGCGCATGACCGGCCTCATGGAGGAACTTCAGACCTGCGATACCTATATACAGGGTCGCTAGAGAGGTTGCGGACCCAAACCAGCTTGCATCGAACATCTGCATACCCCCGCGCCCAACAAAAAACGAAAATGCGACAGAGAAAACGATAAGAATAAACCAAAGAAACCAGCTTCGAAAAAACGGACGACTCAAATCCACAGTGACATCCAGTAAGGCTGTGGGATCGAAAAGCCGGAAACGCCAGAAAAGCAGGCTCGATATTTTACGCCCTAAATACATCAGGGTTTCGATAGGAGATTTGTTGACGGTGGGTGGGGGCGAAGCGTGAGAGGATCCCTTTGCTAAGCCGGTGGCGCGAAGCTCCTGAGAGATCCTTGAGATGCGGGAAAGCAGGGTTTCGTCACTCCATTCACCACAAGCTTCCGGAAGACGTCTTCTAAGAAGATTCAATAAGTTTTTCTTATCTAACCTAGCATCAAGAAGGGCGGCGATTTCAAGATCCGTTGGGTCCAACTCATAGAATCGATGGGCTATTGGATCTTTCACCACGGCGACGCGCTCGCCGCCTCTTGGAACGATCGAAACCTCGAGGTCCTTTCGGATTTCAGCGACCCTCATACGCTTGGGGCGCGATGGCATCTCACCATTGGATGAGGAGTTCATTTGAGATTATGAAGGTTAAATGAG
Source organism: bacterium (assembly GCA_009920585.1). Taxonomy (GTDB): domain Bacteria; phylum Verrucomicrobiota; class Verrucomicrobiia; order Chthoniobacterales; family Terrimicrobiaceae; genus UBA967. The sequence goes on along the minus strand of RFZT01000072.1, from coordinate 7,364 downwards.
AAAATGCATGCGGAGAAAATGAAATCCTTTCTCCAGAGCGTTCAAGATAAACGCGCGCTTGGGGCCATCAATCTTGGCGTACCCAGAAAATCCGGGCCTTAATTCGCCTCGCAATTTGGTCGGAAGATCGATGCCGCGAATGGTTACAAAAACGACACTTTTGTTTTGATCTGGATAGACCATCTGGCTGATTTGTTGGCGCGAGGTGATGCGACCGGTGAGTGTCAGATCGGCCTGCGCCTGCAACACGTATCGAACGGGAAGGTCTTTTTTTTCGGCGATGGCCTTTTGTAGCCATCCAGCGTCCATCTCATCCACGTGAATTTGCAAATCCCAGTCGGAGAGTGACGCAACCTCGCAAAGGATAGTTCCTGGAAGGACAACTTCTCCTTTATGAAGCTCCAAATCCTTGCTTGTCACTACGCCGTCGATAGGGGATTTGACCGTGGCACGCCCGATTTCCTCTTCGATATTCTTTGCTTCTAGCTCGAGTCGCTGGCGATCCAGATCGGAGGTGCGAAACGATTTCATGTCCCCTGCCTCTTGCCAGCGTCTTGCTTCCGAGTTCACTTTTGCGAATTGCTGGCGGGAAAATCTGAGCGTGGATTGCAATGTCGCATCCTCGATTTGAAACAAAGCCTGCCCAGCTTTGACTGCCGCTCCCTCTCTCACGAGTACGGATGTGATTTGGCCACTGGCTTGCGCTATGACCATGGATCGGGATGACGGAACAAGTTCACACGTCCCGGCGATGGTGTGTGAAACGGGGCGAGCCAGCAGGAAAAGAAGAAAAGCGGCGACTCCGCCAAGTATGATTCTCGTCTTCCGGTTCCGGTGGCGCATCTCCGCAGTGGCTCGGGTAGCAGGCCAGAGCGACGAAGACAGTTTGGTTCGCTTCGACTCGATAGCTTGTGATGTTATGGACGCTACTTGCGTCAGCAAGGTGGCGACCTGATCCGAGCTATTGGGTCTTTCGATCAGTACGCCCACAGCCCCGGATGCGGAATCGTCCGTCCACATCGAGAGGAGCCCGCCGACACAATCAGGGATGGGTGATCCAGTGATAAGAGCGGACATCTTTGTCACAAGATCGCTCGCCATTGGGCTGTGAGTGTCGATCTGACGTGCGCCGGAACAGGCTAGCAGTTTGGGAGTTTTTTTAAGAACGTGAAAGAGGGAAACTCTCGAAGCCCCCAATCTTTCGCAAAGAAAATCCGCGCTGATGCCGGCGGCGTCCTCGGGTGAACGGGATCGGAAAAGAGCGCTAGCCAGTTGAGATACACTCGCTGGATCGATATGGGTCGCAGGGGTGGCTTCGCGAATGAGAGCAAGGGCCGATAGGATGGAATCGCGGGCATTTTGAAATTGATTCCACAGGCTGGTTGACCCCGCAAACACGGCCACGCCATCGGGCAAGGCTCCGAAGGGAATGAATAAAAAACCACGTTCCTCCGACATGCCAGGTTGAGATGCCAGAAAGGGCGCATTTTTAGACACAGCCCTCGAAAGGCATTTCCGTAAGAAGGGGTCCCATTTTTCGGACTTTTGCGGAATCGCACCTGTGAGGTTCTTTGAGCATAGAAGGCGAAGCGTATCCGCTTCTGTGCCTCGAGCCCAAACACCCGATCCCTCCGCGCCCAGTACGCGACACAGAATCTCCATTTGCGTCGTCGCCGCACTGAGTTGGCGAGAACGCACGGTCTTTTTTTGCGAGGGGGTGGATACGGGTTGCATCACAACCTTGATACACTAGCAAACCAAGGCTGCGCACTCAACCGACTTCCGTCGGACTTCCCGCAAGGAGCAAATCACAGGGATTTGCTGAATCGAGAAGGATTACCGCGAACGGAGGGGGGTTGAGCCGTCGATCCGAGTACGAATGCTCCAGCCAAAGCTGTGGATGCTGCCTGTGTGGCGAGCGGTGCATCGAGAGGGCTAGATTCAGTAAACTCGATTTGCTCGTGAGATGCGGCTTCTGGTGCCTCGTCGACAAAAACAATGTCATCTCCTGCTTCATCAGCGTGGGTAGAATCCAAATGGAATGTAGTAGGCACATCGAGTTCCGTCATCAGCGCGATTTCATGAGGCGCTAAATGCGATGAAGATGCCATCGCGAGAGATTCGATGGGAGAGTTCGATGCGGAAACATCTACCGGATGGACTGAAGGCTGAGAGGCTGTCTCAAAATTGCTTCTTCCGTGGTTCGCCGATAGAGAGGTGCTGTGTTCTTGCGCGTGGGAAGCATGAGATTCTGTGGCACTTGCTGTGGTTGCAGAATTTATAACTGAAACATCTGTGTGACTATCGGCGTGCGTCTCGATGGTAATCGGCAAAATGCTATTAGAGAATTCGTAGCTTCCCTCTCCGAATGACTTGTCGGCAACAGAAAGACGACCACCTTGTTCTACCTGAACATGGGCCGTGATAGGTTCATTCACGACTAGTGTGCCGCCATTTACCACCGTTTGGCCTTCGAAATGAGAAGTGCCAGACAGGCTTAATGTGCTGGCATTTACCACCGTTTGAGCCTCGATGTGAGAGTCGCCAGATAGACTTAATGTGCTGGCATTTACCACCGTTGAAGTTACGAAATGAGAGTCGCCCGCTAGGCTTAATGTGCCGCCATTTAATGTCAAATGCGCAGTGGGATCTCCGAGAGCAAAAACTCTTTCAAAAGGCAAAGGTGGATCGATTCTTACATGATCAGAATCCATTTTCCATAAATAATGATGGGCGTCCGAATCCTCATCATGACCATCAAACAAGTTATACAAAATAACCTCGGAATCGGAGTCAGGGTTATCCAGAGTTACGCTCGAGTGGTCCTCGGGTTGGTACCGGTCATCAATGCCGTCTTGATCGCTATCAACCCAATCCATAGTGTGAACTGCATCCGGCGGCAGGTTGATCCATCCCCCAAACTGCGTGCCCTCGCCATGCAGGCCGCCATAGTATATAATTTCGGGCTCGGAATCAGTGCTATCGGTCGTTTCGTTAGAGTGGTCCTCAGTGTCGGGATCGACAACGATAATGGGATCAGAGTGATCCGGAGTTTCGTTAGAATGATCTTCAGTGTCGGGATCGACAACGATGGTGGGATCAGAGTGATCCGGAGTTTCGTTAGAATGGTCCTCAGTGTCGGGATCGACAACGATAATGGGATCAGAGTGATCCAGAGTTTCGTTAGAATGATCCTCGGGTGCGGGATCGACAATGCCAACGGGATCGACAATATGTGGTTCGCCAGTATTTTCAGTATCATCGTGAGGAAGCTCAACGCAGATAGTCGGGAACAAGTTTTCCCAAGCGTTGCCTCCAGAGTCGCATCCTGCAGTTTCAATATCTCCAAACGATGATGTTTCTTCTGGCGGCAGAAAAACGGAGTTGTCTTCAAAATCATGTATCGCCATCGCGGCGACTCCTTCGAGTCCTGGGGCCACACTAGGGACGCGTTTGGGCTCGAGAGGTTTGATGAGGCGTTCGGAAGAATTGGAAGAATGGGAGATAGGATTTTTCATATTTTCATAGTGGGGACGAAGCTCGTTGCGAAGTTTGTCTAAAGAATATCTTAATCGGCTGGCCACCGTATTGAGGGGGAGTCCCTGTTCCTCGGCGATAAGCGCCAGTGTTTTCCCATGGTAAAGCTTGGCTTCGACAACAGAGCGTTGATCCGGCGGCAGTTTTTGGAGGGCGGCTTGGATGATATTCCCGAGATCTTTTTCTGCGAGTGGAGTCGATGGTGCGGGGTGAAAGTTGTCGATGGCTTCGGGGGTTTCTTGGCGCCTGAGCTCGGCCGAGCGCTTGCGGGCAAGGTCGATCGCCAGTCGGCGCGCAGACACGATTAAGAATGCCCGAGGGGACTTCATAGTTGCTAGTGTCGAGGGATCGCGACTCAGGCGAAGAAAAAGATCTTGAAGGATGTCACCGGCATCATTTGGGTTTCCGCAATAAGCTAGGAGCATGGAGTGCACGGCGCCGGAGTGCTCGTTCCAAAGCGCTTCGAGCAGCTTGGCATCCGAAGGTGTGAGAAAAATGGGAACACGCGTTGGCATGGGCTTTTTTAAAATGAGAATGTGACCTTGGCTGGGATTCCAGAGGGGATCGACATATCGGGATTTGGAAGAAGAAGTCTCACGCGGAAGAGGCCGCTTGAGGGATCCACAACGGGGTCGATCATACCAATCGAAGAAGGTAATTTTTTTTCACCTATCGATGGAATTTCGATGGTGGCTTTGGTGTTTTCGTTTAAGCGTTCCTTCCATTCCCCCTCAAGGTAGGTATCTACGTGCAGTGTTTTGATATCGACGATGTCGATGATCTTGTCCACTCGGCCTACCGTTTCGCCGGGTTCCTTCAAGATGCGAAGAACGAAACCGTCGAATGGGGCATAGAGCGTTTTTTCATGAAGGACGGCTTCCGCTCGGCGTGCTTCGATCCGAGCAATGTCGCAGTCGAGTTTTTTTTGCCGTGCGGCTTCTTCACTGATGATGGCGTTGGATCGCAACTTTTCGCTATTACCGAGCATGAATTCGGCGAGATCGAGTTGCTTGGCGGCGCGTTCCTTTTCCAAAGATTCTACGGGGCTGTAAAGAATGGCTAAGATGTCCCCCTTCAGAACCAATGCCCCTTCCTTAACTTTAACTTCTCGCAAAACGGCCTCCACCGGGAGACTAAGTGAAACGGAGCGCGACGGAAGAATGAGGCCTTCGGCAACGATTTCGGCGGCAGTCACCTCGTTACCGGTTTGGCAAAAACACAGAATCGCCAAGACGCTGAAGATCCTTGCCCGGTTGAACTGAATCCATCCGACGGCAAACCCTGTGATTAATTTATTTGGCATCTGAGGATAGGACGATTTACTGGGCGATTTTCGTCTAAAAAATGACCGGCAGCCTTGAAGTACCCTTTACTCGACCGTGACGCTTTTGGCGAGGTTGCGGGGTTTATCCACGTCGCAACCGAGCTCGACCGCGATGTGGTAGGAGAGGAGTTGCAGCGGGATGACCGAGAGGATGGGCGTGAGGTAGTGAGGGCAATCGGGAATCAGGATCACGTCGTCGCAGATTTTTGCGAGGGCGGTGTCGCCTTCTGTTCCGATCGCAATAACGGGGCCTTTGCGCGCTTTGACTTCCTCGATGTTGCTGATGTTTTTTTCGAAGACCGCATCTCTCGGAGCGATGAAGAGGGAGGGAGCTTCCTCAGTGATGAGCGCGATAACGCCGTGCTTGAGTTCCGCACTGGGATAGCCGGAAGCGGAGATGTAGCTGATCTCTTTGAGCTTGAGGGCGCCCTCCAAGGCGATCGGGTATTGAGCTTGGCGGCCCATGAAAAGGAAGCTCTTCGAATGGGCGTATTTTTTGGCAATGGCGGCGATCTGTGCATCGAGTTGAAGGGTTCGTGCGACGAGATCCGGCAGTTTCTCCATCGCAGCGATGATTTCGAGTCCTTCACTGTGTGAGAGATGTCGAATGCGTCCGAGCAGCAATCCAAGAAGAGCAAAAATCGCGAGCTGTGAGGTGAAGGATTTGGTCGCAGCAACACCGATCTCAGGACCGGCGTGCATGTAAACGCCACCGTCACTTTCGCGGGCGATCGTGCTGGCGACATTGTTGCAAATGCCGAGGGTGCGGTGGCCCTTGCGCTGGCTCTCACGCAGGGCGGCGAGGGTATCGGCTGTTTCACCACTTTGGCTTACGACGAAGACCAAAGTGTCGCGGTCGAGTGGGATATTGCGGTAGCGGAACTCACTCGCGAACTCGCATTCCACCGGGATGTGGGCGAGGGATTCGATGAGGTATTCGCCTGCCAGTGCCGCATGAAAAGCGGTACCGCAGCCGACGAGAACAATACGATCCACCGAGCGCAGGTCCGCGTTGGACATATTCAACCCGCCGAGTTTGGCGGTGGCCCCCTCGAGGCAAAGACGACCGCGCAGAGCATCTCTCACGCTGTTCGGTTGCTCGTGGATTTCCTTGAGCATGTAGTGGGGATAGTGACCCTTATCGACGGAATCAGCGGAATATTCGACCTTACTAACTTGGTAGTCGGCGCCGTTGCCGGAGACGGTCGTGATCTCGAATCCGTCGGCCTGCAGGGCGATGATCTCGTAGTCGTTGAGATAAACCACGTCCCTTGTGTGAGCCACAATCGCACTCACATCACTGGCGAGAAAGTGTTCGTTTTTTCCAATGCCCAAAACGAGAGGGCTTCCACGGCGGGCGCCGATGATGACGCCTGGGACATCGGCATGAACGACAGAGATACCGTAGGTGCCGACGACTTGACGGAGGGCTTGGCGAACGGCCTCGACGAGGGCGGCTTCATTTTGCGATGTGGCTCGGTCAAAGGCTTCCCCGACAAGGTGGGCGAGGACTTCGGTATCCGTCTGGGAGTGGAAAACATGTCCTCGCTCGATCAACTGATCGCGCAGGATTTGATAATTCTCGATGACCCCGTTGTGGACGAGATGGAGTCGGCCCGATTTGTCCGTATGGGGGTGGGCATTTTCGCGGGTGACCGCACCATGTGTGGCCCAGCGTGTGTGGCTGATGCCGATTGATCCCGAAACAGGATTTTTTTCGATCTCTTCAGCCAGATTTGCGATGCGGCCGACGGACTTGCGGAGGTGGATCTGGCCACTCTCAAAAATGGCCACGCCAGCGGAGTCGTAGCCCCGATATTCCAAACGGCGAAGACCATCCATGAGAACGGGCAAGGCATTCGAGCGACCGATATAAGCAACAATTCCACACATAAAAGTAACGTGACATTGCTCAAGTATCCACGCAAGCTTGGAACACCTATGACTGTTCAACCCTCCTCTTCATTCAAGTCCGAGACTCTGGCTATCATCATGGGAGGTGGTGCCGGTTCACGTCTTTTCCCACTCACCAAAGAGCGCTCCAAGCCGGCCGTTCCGCTCGGCGGCAAATACCGCTTGGTGGACATCCCGATCAGCAATTGCCTGAACTCCGGCCTGCGCGGGATTTATATTCTCACCCAATTCAACAGCGCCTCGCTGCACACTCACATCAACGAGAGCTACAAATTCGACAACTTCACTCCGAGCTTCGTGGACATCCTTGCGGCCCAGCAAACGCCCGAGGGCGCGCGGTGGTATCAGGGCACGGCGGATGCGGTCCGGCAAAACATGAGGTATTTCCTCGAGCACCGTTGCAAATATTTCATCATCCTCAGCGGGGACCAACTCTACCGCATGGATTACCGCCAGATGATCCGCCAGCACATCGACTCCGGAGCGGACCTCACCATCGGAACGATTCCCGTCGAGCGAAAGGCGGTCCCCGGGTTTGGTATCATGGCGACCGACAGCGACCGCCGCATCACACGGTTTGTCGAAAAAC